>OMQN01000125.1 GCA_900313235.1 uncultured Prevotellaceae bacterium
CTCCTTGGCATTGAAGCCAACGTATGCCAGCACCAGTCCGGGAACGACACCACCCAGTGCCATGCCGGCCTTGAAGAAGATACCTGTCAGGGCGTTGACGATACCAGAGATACGCTTGCCAGTGGTGTACTCACCATAGGAAATAACCTCAGGAACCAGTGCCCACATGTAACCGGTGGCTACGATGACACCCGTAGACTTGATGAACTGTGCCACATAGACTATCCACATCTGTGACTTCAGTGAGGGTACGACGCTGACAACATACAGGATGGCCATACCCACGATGGCTACTGTCAGGAAGATGTTGAACATGCCACGCTTGCCCACAGCCTTCTTGATGGCAGGAACCAATGGCATAAAGATGAAGGCAGGAACAGAACCCAGACCCATAAAGATGGCCAGCTGATCGCTCGTTGCCTGCAGGTTACAGGTCATATAGTACGAGCCAGCAGCATTACCTACTGACATCATAGCGAAGGCAGTGATGAAGAAGAAAGCCAATACGCGTAAGGGGCGGTTGTGAACAAACTCAGTCCACAGGTCGCTGACCTTTACGTCTTCCATATCCTTGGCATCCATTACCACGCGCTCCTTGGTCTGTGTGAAGCAGAAGATGAGCAGTACCAAACCAATGATAGCGTAGATAGCCATGGTCATAAACCATGCACTGCTGGCCTCTGGGGTATTGATGATAGCCTCTCCGTCAGCAGTCTTTGGGGCAAAGAAAGCAACAACAAGGGGAATACCAGATGCTACACAGAGTCCACCGACATTAGCCAGGAACATACGAACGCTGGTCAGCGTGGTAATCTCGTCAGTGTCGCGAGTCAGTGAAGAATTCAGGGCACCATAAGGTACATTAATCAGTGTGTAGAGCATCGACATGCCTACATAGGTGACGTATGCATAAACGAGTGATGGTGCAAAGCCGTTCCAGAAACACAGAATAGCGAAGCCCGTCAGAGGAATACCGCCAAGAACGAGGTAAGAACGATATTTACCCAGTGTGGGGTTGTGCTTGTCGACGTAGGTTCCTACCAAGGGATCCCACAGTACGTCTACCAAGCGAACTACCAAGAACATGGTGGCAGCGTCGGCAGGGTCGAGTCCGTAAATGTTAGTGTAGAAGAACAGCAAATACATGCTGATGGTCTGATAAATCAGGTTCTGTGCCAAGTCGCCAGAACCAAAACCAATTCGTTGCAGCCAGGACAATTTGTAAAATCCTTTGGCTCCTTGTGTTTCGTTAGGTGTCATTGTTGTTATGTATTATTTATAATTTTTGTGCAAAGTTACTCTTTTCTGATGAAATGGATGTTTTTACATGTTACAAAAACTACATTATTTGTAGCATTTGCTTAAAAAACACTATTTCTTTGTATTTTTGACATTTTTTTTCCTACCTTTGTGGTCTCAACTAATCATTATACCATCATGAAAAAATCTTTCCTGCTTCTACTTGCCTTGGCTGCTTCAAGTGTGGCCAATGCTAAAATCGTGTTACCCCAATTGTTTCAGTCGGGTATGGTATTGCAACGTGGTAAGGCTATACCTGTATGGGGCAAGGCTGACCCGCAGGAACAAGTGACTGTCCGCTGGCAGAAGAAGCAATATACGACTGCTGCTGACGAACAAGGTCGTTGGCGCATCGATTTGCCGAAGACCAAGGCTGGCGGTCCATATGTCTTAGAGGTGAGTGGTAAGGACGGAGAAGTGCAGGAATTCACGGATGTGCTGGTAGGCGACGTGTGGCTCTGTTCTGGTCAGTCGAATATCGACGTAACCATCGAGCGTGTCTATCCGCAATATGTCGATGAAATCGACCATTTTGACAATAATAAGGTCCGTCTGTTCCGTGTCCAGAACGAGACAAATGCTCATGGTGTGCAGGACGATATCCGTCCCACCAATATCAATTGGAAACCGCTGACCAAGCAGAATGCCTGGCTGTTTTCTGCCTTGGGTTCGTTCTTGGGCAAACGCATGCAGGAGAAAACAAAGGTGCCGCAGGGTATCATCGTCAATAGCTGGGGCGGCACACCCATCGAGGCATGGCTACCAGCAGACAGTTTGGCAAAAGACCATCCGCAACTGTTGCAGAAGACTCGTCTTTATGATAATAAGGAGTATGTGGCTGCCCAGGCGAGGGCTAATAATCTGGCTGACCGCCGTTGGAACGAGTTGCTGGACCAGCAGGATCCTGGTATCACAGGACATTTCACAGCCCTCGACTGCGATGACAGTTCGTGGAAGACCATCGACCAGAACAACTGGGGGTGGCGTGGTACTGGCACTATATGGTTGCGCCAGCACATCCAGATAGACAAGGCACATGCCGGACAGCCTGCCCGTCTGCTGTTGGGTACGCTGTTTGATGCCGACATCACCTATGTCAATGGTCAGCAGGTGGGACGCACCTACTACCAGTATCCTCCCCGTCGCTACGATATCCCCGAGGGACTACTCCGTGAGGGCGACAATGTTATTACCATCCGCTTTATTAATAAATATGGCACGGCCCACTTTATTCCTAAGAAGCCTTACATGCTCTGTTTCGGTGCCGACCGCCAGAGTCAGAATCCCATGCCGAAGGATGTCATCGCGCTGAGCTACCAGTGGCTGCAACATGTGGGTGCCGACATGCCGTCGTGCCCCAGTGGTGACGTCAGTCTGCAGAATATGCCCACCACACTGTATAATGCCGTGCTCTATCCCTTGGCACCCTATGCCTTGAGTGGCATCGTTTGGTATCAGGGTGAGTCGAACACGGGCAATCCTGCTGCTTATGGCGACTATCTCCGTAAGTTGATGGGCGGATGGCGTGCGCTGTGGCAAGACCCGGCTCTGCCCTTCTGTATCGTACAGCTCGCTAACCACGACGGTCGCCAGCAGACAGGCATGCCTCGCCCCATTGTCTACGAAGCCAATCCTGTCAACAGCAATTGGGCACGTCTGCGCGAGGAGCAGCGCCTAGCAACTATTGGCGACGAGCATGCCGAGACTGCCTGCCTTATTGATCTCGGTGAAACCGTTGATATTCATCCTTTGCGCAAGAAGGAGGCTGCCGAACGTGTAGCCCTCTGCCTGGACCGTGTAGCCTATGGAGAGTGGCCAGCCTTGTCGCCACAGCCTGTGGGTTATACCGTCAAGGGCACTGCCGTTACTGTTATCTTCGACCAACCCATGCAGGATGGTTCTGTTGCTGAGGTAGAGGTCGCTGGTGCCGACAAGCGTTTTGTCAATGTGGAGGCCACCGTTGAGGGTGCCTACCTGAAGTTCCTGTCACCTATAGAGAAACCAGTCTTTGTACGCTACGCCTGGAAGGATAGTCCTCGTGCCAGCATCTATAATAAGAAAGGTCTGCCAGCCTTCCCCTTCGAATACAAAATAGGTGACTAAGATGCTGTAATAACGGACACTTTACAAAGTCTTCTTGTCAGCTAGAAACATTCCAAGGAGGATGAGGGCTGTGCCCAGCAACAGATAGATGGTTATCTGTTCTGAGAGAATCATCCAGGCAAAGATGATGGTGACGACAGGATTCAGGTAGACATAGTTGGTGGCCACAACAGCCCCTAACTTTTTCAGTACCCAATTCCATGCTAGGAAGCACACCATCGAGGCTATGCAGCCCAGAAACAGCAGGTTCCAGATGAGTTGAGGCTGTGTAGCAAGCAGTTCTATGCCTAGTCCTGGTCGCCAAATATAATAAGGTATCATGGACAGCAGGCCATAGAAGAAGACCTTGCGCGTAATAAACACGGTGCCATAACGACTGCTGGCGCGAATCATGAGCAGGCTGTATACGCCCCAGCAGAGTGCGGCGCTGAAAGCCAACAGGTCGCCATAGGGGGAAAGGTGCAGTACGAAATGTCCGTTCAGCACCACCAGTACCACTCCAATAGCGGCCATCAGCGTACCCAGCGATTGCCTCTTATTGAGTCGTTGAGACTTGTAGAAGATGGTGATGAGGGCTGTTGCCACGAGAGGACTAAGGCTGACAAGGAGCGATGTGTTCGTTGTCGTCGTATAGTTCATAGCGCTGTTCTCTGTCAGAAAGTAGAGCGAGCCACCCGTTACGCCCAATGCTGCCAAGAGCAGCTCATCCTGCCACGATGAAGCTACCCATCGGATGCCCTTAGCGAGACAGTAGACCAGTAGCAGCGCATAGGCTATGATGAAGCGTAGTGTAAAAATCTGTGCGGGCGACAGTCCACCCAGCAGCAATAGTTTGGTGAATACAAACGTAGAGCCCCATATTGCTACAACTATGAAGGCTACAGCATGATAGAGAATTTGCTTTTGTGTTGTCATTTTCGGCTGCAAAGATACTAAAATTCTCTCATTATGCCGCTATTCTCTCCTAAACTTTTGGTTCTTTACTCGCTTATTCGTATCTTTGCAGCAGAATTAGAATCAGATATGGAACAACTGTTGCACTATTGCTGGAAACACAAGATGTGGCCTATTGGCGGCATGCAGACCACCGATGGTCAGGAGGTAGAAGTTATTGACCCTGGCCTGCACAACCGAAAAGATCAATGGTACATTATGGGTAGGCAATGTAGAGATTCACGACAAGTCCAGCGACTGGTACTTGCATGGCCACGATCACGACGAGCATTACAATAATGTGGTGCTGCACGTGGTGGCTGTTGCCGACCGTGATGTACAGATGCAGTCGGGCCATTTCGTGCCGCAGATGGAACTGACGGTGCCCCCGTCAGTACACGATAACTACGAGGAACTGCTGCGCACCGATGTGTATCCACCGTGTTACCGCATCATTCCTGACCTGACACGCTTGACCATCCATTCTTGGATGGCTGCCTTGCAAACGGAGCGCTTGGAACAGAAGACCATAGCCATTGAACAACGCGTCAAACAGGCTGGAGGCTCGTGGGAGGACGCCTATTTCCAGACCATGGCACGCAACTACGGTTATGGCATCAATGGCGATGCCTTCGAGGAGTGGGCGCGTCATATACCCTTGCAGGCTGTTAGCAAGCACCGTGACGACCTGTTCCAGATAGAGGCTATCTTCATGGGACAGGCAGGACTGCTGGAGCTGAGTGCTGTCCCTGAGCGCTACCAGAAGGATGCACTCAACGAGGGTTATTTCAGTAAGTTGCGCAACGAGTACCAGTATCTATCTCACAAGTTCTCGCTGACGCCGATGAATGCCCAGCTGTGGCGCTTTCTGCGACTGCGTCCGCAGAACTTCCCTCACATCCGTATTGCCCAGTTGGCTAACCTCTACTACCAACGGAAGGCAGGTCTCTCGGCACTCATCGACTGTCAGGACATGCCAGCGATGGCCGATATGCTGCGTACGCAGGTGACGCCCTATTGGGAGACACACTACACCTTTGGCTCTGAGAGTTTTCGCAATGCCAAGCACCTGTCGCCGTTCTCCATCAATCTGCTGATGATCAACACCTGTGTACCCATGCTCTTTGCCTACGGGCGCCACAGCATGAAGGAGGCACTCTGCGACCGTGCCTTTGACATCCTGGAGCAGTTGAAGGCTGAGAACAACCACATCATCCGCATGTGGAAAGAGTGCGGACTGGACGTCAAGAGTGCTGGCGACTCGCAAGCCCTTATCCAG
>OMQN01000062.1 GCA_900313235.1 uncultured Prevotellaceae bacterium
TGTTCAGCTACTTGCGATGTTCTTGTTGGGGTACCCGGACTCGAACCAGGAAAGGCAGGACCAGAATCTGCAGTGTTACCATTACACCATACCCCAATTTCGGGTGACAAAGTCAGTGCAAATCGAGTGCAAAAATCTTGCTTTTTGCCGAGATGCAGCCTGACTTCGCAGAGCATTTTCTCGAAATGCGCTGCAAAGGTAATGCTTTTTTCTGAACCAACAAAAAAAAATGGCACTTTTTTAATAAAAAACGCAAAAAAAATCTTTTTCCCTGTCTTTTTCTTTGTGTTGCGCTGGTTATTTAGTAACTTTGCCCTTCAATAAATCATTTATTAATGGAACAAACGAAACAACTAGTAGAAACAATTGTAAAAGGAATACAAGAGAAGAAAGGTCAGAGCATTGTCACCGCCAACCTGACAGGCATCGACGGTGCGATATGTAACTATTTCGTTATTTGCCAAGGCAACTCTCCCTCGCAGGTAGAGGCTATCACCGAATCCGTCGGCGAGATGGCTCGCAAGGAGTTGGGGGAGAAACCGTCAAAGGTGGCAGGATTGGACAATGCCCAGTGGGTAGCGATGGACTATGGTGATGTAATGGTTCACATCTTTGTCCCAGACATCCGCGCCTATTACGACTTAGAGCATCTTTGGGACGATGCCAACCTTACACATATTGAAGATATAGACTAATGGAACCACAGAATAAAAAACCACAACAGCAGATGCCTCGGTTCAACATGAACTGGATTTACGGCATCGTCATTCTTACACTGATTGCACTCTACTTCACCCAAGGACAGGACAAGTCGAGCATCAGCACACAAGTATCGTACTCAGACTTCAAGGTTATGGTCGACAAGGGCTATGCCAAGGAGATAGTCATTAACAAATACCAGAGCGTCTTGGAGATGTACGTCAAGCCGGAGCACATCCGCGACGTCTTCCATCAGGGTGTGGAACAGACGGGTAAGAACCCAGCCGTGTCGGTAGCCATCGGCAGTGTCGACCAGGTAGAAGAATTCATCAACCATGCCCGTGAAGAGAAAAAGTTTACAGGAAAATTCTCATACGACAACAGCAAGGACAACGATTTCTTTTCGTCGCTGTTCATGAATATTCTCTTCTTTGGAGGTATTATCCTGGTATGGATGTTCATTATGCGTCGCATGGGCGGCGGTTCTCCTATGGGCGGTTCGGGCATCTTCAACGTGGGCAAGTCGAAAGCCCAGATGTATGAGAAGGGCGGTGAACTGGGCATCACCTTTAAGGACGTTGCCGGACAGGCTGGCGCCAAACAGGAGATGCAGGAGATTGTAGACTTCCTGAAGAATCCGCAGAAGTATACCGACTTGGGCGGAAAGATTCCCAAGGGCGCCCTACTGGTAGGTCCTCCGGGAACAGGTAAGACACTGTTGGCCAAGGCTGTCGCTGGCGAGGCTGGCGTCCCCTTCTTCTCTATGTCGGGTTCCGATTTCGTAGAGATGTTTGTGGGTGTAGGAGCCTCTCGCGTGCGCGATCTTTTTGAAAAAGCCAAGAGTAAAGCACCCTGCATCATCTTCATCGACGAGATAGATGCCGTGGGGCGTGCCCGTTCGAAGAACCCCGCCATGGGTGGTAACGACGAACGCGAGAACACGCTGAATGCCCTGCTCACAGAGATGGACGGTTTCGGCACCAATAGCGGCATCATCACGTTGGCAGCCACCAACCGTGCTGACATGCTTGACTCGGCCTTGTTGCGTGCAGGTCGTTTCGATCGCCAGATACACGTCGACCTGCCCGACCTCAACGAGCGTAAGGAGGTCTTCAACGTACACCTGAAACCGCTGAAGTTGGACGCCACTGTTGACATCGACTTCCTTGCCCGTCAGACACCAGGATTCTCGGGTGCCGATATTGCCAACGTCTGCAATGAGGCAGCCCTGATAGCCGCCCGCCACAACCGTGAGGCAGTAGGCAAGCAGGACTTCCTAGATGCCGTAGACCGCATCATCGGTGGTCTGGAGAAGAAAACCAAGGTGATGACCGAAGCCGAAAAGAAGTCTATCGCTATCCACGAGGCTGGTCACGCCACCATTTCATGGTTTACCGAGTTTGCCAACCCATTGGTCAAGGTAAGCATCGTACCCCGTGGACGTGCCCTTGGCGCTGCATGGTATCTGCCCGAAGAACGCGTACTGCAGACCAAGGAGGCCATGCTCGACGAGATGTGTTCACTGCTGGGCGGACGTGCCGCAGAGGAACTGTTTATCGGCAGCATCTCTACGGGTGCCATGAACGACCTGGAGCGCACCACCAAACAGGCCTACGGTATGGTGGCCTTTGCCGGTATGAGTGAGAAGTTGCCTAATCTGTGTTACTATAACAATCAGGAATACCAGTTCCAGCGTCCTTACTCGGAGACCACTGCCAAGATTATGGACGACGAGGTGCTGAAGATGGTCAACGAACAGTACGAGCGTGCCAAACAGATTTTGGAAGAGCACAAGGAGGGGCATGCACAACTGGCGCAACTGCTGATAGAGCGTGAGGTAATCTTTGCCGACGACGTCGAGAAGATTTTCGGCAAGCGTCCTTGGACCAGTCGCTCTGAGGAACTGCTGGAGGCCCAGATGCGTGCTGACGCTGAGCGCATGGCCGAAGAGCGCGGCAAGCAGTTAGAGCTGGAAGCCAAGCAGAAAGAAGAAGAGGAGAAGGAAGTGAAGAGTGAAGAGTGAAGAATTTGCTACCGCTAATCAGATAAGTTATGAAGAACTTTATTATCAGAACCATTACAGGCATTATCTTCGTGGCAGCCATCGTCAGTTGTTTCCTTAGACCAGAGGCTATGGTACTGCTTTTCAGCATCATCACAGGACTGACAGTATGGGAGTTTACAGGACTAGTCAATGAGCGCGCTGACGTAACCGTCAACCGCTTCATCTCGACGGTCGCCGCCGTCTACTTTTTCTATGCCATGACCTACTATTGCAGCGACATATATGCAGGCATTGCCAAGAGTGTAGTGTTCATCCCCTATCTGGTAACCATCGTCTACCTGCTGGTCGCCGAGCTCTACCTCAAGCAGAAAGACCCCATACAGGACTGGGCCTACACCATGCTGGCACAAATGTATATCGCCCTACCCTTCTCGCTCATCAACGTGCTGGCCTTCAATGCCACCAACGAGGGTATGGTCACTTTCAACACCCTGCTGCCGCTGAGCATCTTCATATTCTTGTGGGTCAACGACTCAGGAGCCTACTGTGTGGGATCACTCCTCGGACGCCATAAGTTGTTTCCACGCATCTCTCCAGGAAAGTCGTGGGAAGGCTCTGTCGGTGGTGCCGTCTTCGTGCTGGCTGCCGCCTACGCCATCAGCTATTTCCTCGACCATGAACAGATGCTCACCATGCCCGCATGGCTGGGATTGGGACTGGTGGTGGTGGTCTTCGGTACATGGGGCGACCTTGTGGAGAGTCTCTTCAAGCGCACCTTGGGCATCAAGGACTCGGGCAGCATTCTGCCAGGCCACGGCGGAATGCTCGACCGCTTCGACTCGTCGTTGCTGGCCATCCCTGCCGCAGTAGTCTATCTGTACACCTTATCGATGTTCTAAATATAATAAGGTATCATTGTCCGGAGTCATGAAAAAGCTGTTAACTATCATCCTGCTCTGCGTATGTGTCTGTCATGCACATGCCATAGATCCTGTCAAGCAGTACGGACAACTGCAAGTAAAAGGAGCACAGCTGTGCGACCAGCGCGGCAAGCCCGTCACCTTGCGTGGTGTCAGCCTGGGGTGGCACAACCTGTGGCCTCGTTTCTACAACAAGAAAGTCGTGCAGACGCTGAAACAAGACTGGCACTGTTCAGTCATCCGTGCCGCCATGGGCATCATGATAG
This sequence comes from uncultured Prevotellaceae bacterium, assembly GCA_900313235.1. Taxonomy (GTDB): domain Bacteria; phylum Bacteroidota; class Bacteroidia; order Bacteroidales; family Bacteroidaceae; genus Prevotella. Next base: position 3,891 of record OMQN01000062.1, read on the forward strand.
AAGACAACTACCTGGAGAACCCCTCTTTTGCCCTGCAGTGCATGACGCCCGTCATCGAGGCGGCCATCAAGCAGAACGTCTATGTCATCATCGACTGGCACTCACACCTGACAAAGACCAAGGAGGCGAAGGAGTTCTTTGGCAAGATGGCACAGAAATACGGCAAGTACCCGCACATCATCTACGAGATTTACAACGAACCCGTAGAGGACACGTGGGCCGACCTGAAGAAATATGCCACCGAGGTCATTGGAGAAATCCGTAAGTACGACCCCGACAACGTGGTGCTGGTAGGCTGCCCTCACTGGGACCAGGACATTCACCTGGTAGCCGACAGTCCACTGCAAGGATTCTCCAATATCATGTACACCGTCCACTTCTATGCGGCCACCCATGGCGACTATCTGCGTGAGCGCACGGAGGCTGCCGTCAAGAAGGGCATCCCCGTATTCATCTCGGAGAGCGGTGCCACAGAGGCTACTGGCGACGGTAAGATAGACCCCGAGTCTGAAGATAAGTGGATTGACATGTGCGAACGTCTGGGCATCAGCTGGGTATGCTGGTCTGTCAGTGACAAGAACGAGTCGTGCTCTATGTTGCTGCCGCGTGCCACTGCCACAGGTCCCTGGCCCGACGATGTCGTCAAGGAGTACGGCAAACTGGTCAAAGAATTGCTAAAGAAATATCATCAATAGGCAAATAGCTAACAGCTACTATGACAAAAGAACAAGACAAACTGGTAACAGCCAATATGGGCTACGTGGTTACACTGGCCCGACAGTATAAGAGCGACATCTTGTCTACTGACGACCTCGTCAGCGAGGGCGCCATCGGACTGATGAAAGCCGCTGAGAAGTATGATGCCTCCAAAGGAAAACCCTTCGTAACCTTTGCTGCACCCTACATCCGCCGTGCTATCGAGAAAGCCATCAGTCGTCTGACGACAGACATTGACACACGCTCGACAGACGAGTCGTTGCCCGTAGGCAGTCGCAACAACTACACCCTGCTCAACGTACTGGAGGACAAGAATGCCGTGCGCGCAGATGCTGCCGTAGAAGAAATCACGCTGACTGACGACCTGCTGAAGTGCATGAATGTGCTTAACGAACGCGAGCAGCGCGTCGTCAACCTCTACTACGGCAACGGCTACGAACGTCAGACGATGGCTGAGATAGCAGAGACGATGGGACTGAAGCGCGAACGGGTGCGCCAGGTACGCGACCAGGCGCTACGGAAACTGAGAAAAGAAGCGAAACGGAAAAGATGAAAAGACTCAGATTACTATTTGTGATAGCCCTGTTGCCCTTGCTCTGTCAGGCCAAGGTTATCAAGGTATTGGCCATTGGCAACAGCTTTTCACAGGATGCTGTCGAGCAGTATCTCTATGAACTTGCCGCCGCACAAGGTGACTCACTGGTTATCGGCAACGCCTACATCGGCGGTTGTTCCATCGACACACACTACGGCAACCTGCTGAACAAGAAACCCGCCTACATCTACCGCAAGGTGGTGGGTGGAGCCAAAGCCGTACGCAGGAAGGCCACCCTGCAGTCCATCATCCGCGACGAACAGTGGGACATCATCACCTTGCAGCAGGCCAGCCAACTGTCTGGCATCAGCAGCAGCTACGTCCATCTGGCACAGCTGAAGCGACTCATCCAGAGCTATACCACCAATCTGCACGTACAGTTCATGTGGCACATGACGTGGGCGTACTCCGAAGACTTCAAGGAAGAGCGTTTTGCCCCCTACAGCTACGACCAGCGCACGATGTATAGTGCCATCGTCAGCACCATGCAAAACGTGCTGCCCGCCGTTGGTGGTTTCACCCGCATCATACCCAGCGGCATCGCCATCCAACTGGCACGCTACCGTCTGGGCGACGTGCTCAACCGCGACGGTTTCCACCTGTCATACACCCTTGGCCGCTATACGGCAGCCTGCACTTGGTGCGAGGTGCTGACAGGTCGAATCATCGATGGCAACCGCTACTGGCCTGCAACCATCAGTCAGGAGGAAGCTGTTATATGCCAAGAAGCCGCTCACGAAGCAGTTTTCATGCAACAGAGCGGCCGCTATATGGTATTTTAATCTTTAATCTTCAATGTTCACAGGTTCCACTTGACAGCAAGTGTCGGGTTGACGAAGAACGTCGTGCCATCATAGAAATTAGTAATAAAGTTGTTGCTAACCTCTATCTCCGTACCCACTGACAGGTGTTCCGTGATGTTATACCACAGCTGTGGCTCCGTCAGCATCACCAGCATGCCATGACCGTTGTCGGCTTTCTCGCCACGCCAGAAGTCGATGAATCCTGAGAAGCGTAACTTGTTGTTCAGGAAGTTCAGTCCCCAGACGCCCGTCAGCTGCCCACTGGCATAGGAGTGGATGTCGCCGTTGGTGAAGTACTGCTTGTAGAGCAGCTGTACTGACCATGTCTTCGAGTAGTCGGCACTGTGACCGTTGTAGGCAGCACCTAGCAGCGCAGCCTGCTGGAAGGCGTAGGTACGTGTCAGACCGCCGTCATACTCTGCGTGTACAGCAAAGGGCGACTCCTTCTTGATGTTGATTTCGCGCGACACCTCGGTATAGGCGCCTTCCACGAAATGACGCGAGAAGTCAAGGTCTACGAAATAGAACCACGAGCCCCACTGGTCAGCCTTAAACTGTTCAATGGTCATCGTCATCTTCTGGCGGTTCGGCTCTTGATCAGAGTAGAAGTTGCGACCGAAGTCGTAGTGCAACTGAATGTTTTGTGCGCTGACGGACATGGTGCATGCCAGCATCAGCAGAGTAAATACTTTCTTCATTGTCTCTCAATTCTTCAATTATTCAATATTTCATTTTCTCAATCTCTTAATTTCTCAATCATTATCCTTGCTGCCTGTTCAGGTGCTTTACTGTCGCCCAGCAGCCGATGTATTTGTTCGTAGTCTTCAAGCATCTTGTCGCGCTTGCTGCCGCCAGGCAGTATAGCCTCCAATTCCTGACGGATGTTGTCGACGCTGAACGTGTCGGCAACCAACTCTCTGACAACCTCGCGGTTGGCAATCAGATTGACCAGCGACACGTAGGGCACTTTTAGGAACCGACGCTTCAAGAAGCCCAGCAGTTTTGCCAGCGGTGTCTTGTAGCATACCACCTGCGGCACGCCGAACATGCAGGTCTCGAGCGTTGCCGTACCACTCGTCACCAGTGCTGCCGTAGCCTGCGACAACAGCGCGAAGGTCTCGTTCTTCACCATCCGCACCTTGCTGCCTTTCAGAAACGGTTCATAGTACGACGATTCAATACCTGGGGCACCAGCCAATACCAAGTCATAGCGGTCTGCCAGGTGGCGTGTCGCCTCTATCATGGCAGGCAGATTGTCCTTGATTTCCTGCTTGCGCGAACCTGCTAACAGGGCGATGAGCCTCCCCCTATCCCCCTCCAAGAAGAGGGGGGACTTGGAGCGTACTTCAGCTCCCTCTCCTTTTGGAGAGGGATGGGTTGAGGCTAAGTATTGTCTTACCTCACTGGCTGTGGGATTGCCCACATAGTGGATGGGATAGTGGTGCTTTTTCTCAAAGAAGTCCACCTCAAAAGGCAGTATCGAGAATAGCTCGTCGATGTCGCGCTTGATGTTCTTGATGCGGTATTCCTTCCATGCCCATATCTTCGGTGCTATGTAGTAATAGACTCTTGGCTTGGGGCTGTTGGCTGTTAACCGTTGGTTGTGGAGATACTCCGCTATCTTGAGGTTGAAGCCCGGATAGTCCACCAGGATTACCACGTCAGGCTGCCACTCCATAATGTCCTGCTCACACAGGCGCATATTCTTCAGAATGGTACGCAAATGCAGCAGCACGGGTACAAAGCCCATATAGGCCAGTTCGCTATAGTGCTTCACACGGGTTCCCCCTACGGCAGTCATCAAGTCGCCGCCAAAAAAGCGGAACTCAGCAGCAGCGTCTTGCTGCTGCAACTGTTGCATCAGGTGCGACGCGTGCAGGTCGCCACTGGCCTCACCAGCTATCAGGTAGTACTTCATCGCTCGTAGTCTTTCAGCTGTTCCATCGCCTCGTATGCCGTCACATCGATGCGCGTCGGCGTGATGGCCACATAGCCGTTGTCCAGTGCCCAGCGGTCGGTGTCCGTGGCCTCTGGCTCGTCGTTCACGTAGCTACCCACCATCCACCAGTAGTTGCCACCGCGCGGATGCTCGCACTTGCGTACCTCGTTCATCCACGTGCCTGGCGACATGCGACAGACGCGCACACCTTTATAGGCTGTTGGCTCTTGGCTATTCGCTGTTGGCTGTAACAGTGGGAAGTTCACATTCAGACAGACGCCCTTAGGCAGTCCGTCGCGCAACACGCATTGCACGATGTCGCGGATGTAGGGCTCCAACGGTCGGAAGTCGGCATCGGCCCGATGGTCACATAGCGAGAAGGCCACCGAGGGTATGTACTTCATACACCCCTCCATCGTCACACCCATCGTACCAGAATAGTGGGTATTCACTGACGAGTTGTCACCATGGTTGATGCCACCCAGAATCAGTCGGGGCTTCTCGGTACACAACTCGGCCAGCGCCATCTTCACACAGTCCACTGGGGTGCCGTTGCACGACCATACCTCTACGCCCTGCTCCTGATGGCGGGGGGTCAGGTATAGCGGGTCGTTGGCCGTAAAGGCACACGCAAAGCCGCTACGGACAGCGTCTGGTGCACACACCAGTACGTCGTCATAGTCTTTGACAATATTGATTAGAAATTGAATGCCTTTTGCTTGATATCCGTCGTCGTTAGAGATAAGTATCATTTTTTCTTAAAATAGTCATTGTGCATCTTGATAGCAAAGATGATGATGCTACAAGTGCAGGTGATGAAGTTGGTGCATACCAGGTAGTAGTTCTCCAGCAGGAGTCCTTGTACCACGAATGCTGCACAGCCAATAGCCATAGAGACAAACCCAGGCAGCGATATACCATCTGTATTGCGCGTCATGATGGTCTGAATAGCCTGTGGCAAGTACCCCAGGATGAGACCAAACGTGGCTATCCAACCACAAATGTTAATAATCAGTTGATGTTCCATAGTACATTTAAGTTATATCAAAGATCACGTGTTGTCCGCAAAGATACACAAAAAAAGTGAAAAGTACATCATTAAATGCTGAAAAAGTGAAAAAAATATTATCTTTGCACTATTAACTGAATCATCTAAACTACTTACGACTATGAAAAAAGTATATAAAGCAAATATCCTCTTTACGAAGGAGAAGGACCATTTCGAGGTTTTCGAAAACGGATATATCGCTGTGGAAGACGGCATCGTCCTCGGCGTCGCCAACAGTCTGGACGAGCTCAACACCCAATGTTCAATGGGCAATGCCCAATGGTCAATGGTCAACGTCAACGACGTCATCGACTTTGGCAACAAGTTGCTCATTCCCGCCATGAACGATATGCACGTCCATGCGCCACAGGTGCACAACCAGGGTGTGGCTATGGATCTGGAGCTGTTGCCGTGGCTGCAGAACTACACCTTCCCCGAGGAGTCGAAATATGCCGACGTCCAGTATGCCGAGCGCATGTATCGCCGCTTCCTCCATACCCAGTGGCTCTTTGGCACCATGCGCAGCGTCGTCTTCGGCACCATGCATACCGACAGCACCCGCGTACTCATGCAGCTCTACCAAGAGGCCGGCATGGGCGCAATGGTCGGCAAGGTAGCTATGAACCGCAACTGTCCTGACACCCTCAGCGAAGATGTCGACGCCTACATCGCAGGCCAAGAGGCTCTCATCAAGGAATTTACTCCCCTCGTCTCTGGGAGAGGGATTGGGAGTGAGGCTTCCCCCCTCGTAAGCCCCATCATCACTCCTCGCTTTGTGCCGTCCTGTACGCCCCAGTTGCTGAAGGCCTGTGGCGAACTGGCCAACAAGTACCAGTTGCCCGTACAGTCGCACCTGTCTGAGAACATCTCCGAGATTGCCTGGGTGGCCGAATTGGAACCCGACAGCGAGAACTATGGCGATGCTTACAACCGCTACGGGCTCTTCGGTCAGACGCCTACCATTATGGCGCACTGCGTCTGGACGCATGGCAGCGAACTGGAACTGATGAAGCGCAATGGTGTGATGGTAGCTCATTGTCCTACATCCAATTTCAACATTGCCTCGGGCATGGCGCCCATCCGTACCTTCCTCGACGAAGGTGTGAAGATTGGTCTGGGCAGCGACATCAGCGGAGGCCACGACCTCAACATGTTCCGCATGCTGGTCTATGCCATCCAGGTCAGCAAGATGCAGTATCAGCAAGACCATAGCAAGGCCTTCCTCACCCTCCCCGAGGTCTTCTGGATTGCTACCAAGTCTGCTGGTTCCTTCTTCGGCAAGGTCGGCAGCTTCGAGCCAGGCTACGAGTTCGACGCCCTGGTCATCGACGACAGCGTGCTCTACCCCGACGAGTACTCCCTACTCCATCGTTTGGAGCGCTTCATCTATGTCGGCGACGACCGCCAGATTCTCCACCGCTTCTGCCGCGGACAGGAAGTCAAGGAACCCAGAGTCTAACCCCAAACAAAGTAGACCCAAGTCGCAGAAATCCGAAATAATACAACTGATATAGCGCTGGCTACAACTAATACAGACATGGCTACAGCTAAGCCAGCGCTGGCTTAGCTGTTCTTTTTGCTGTATTAGCTATATTTTCAAAAAGACCTCACATTCCCCCGATGCCTTTATCTACAGGGGGTTCAGCGTGGGGAACCTATCCTGAGGTTCCCCACATATTCCCCATACATTCCCCCTTTGAGGTGTCCCATCTTCAGACATCCAAGGTGGGGAATCTGTGGGGAACCCATGGGGAATGTAATCTAGGGTTCCCCACCTCCGAATCCCTTCCTACATCGGCATTCCGAGAGTTTTGTGGGGAATGGGGAAAAAAGTGGATCACTCGGATTGCAAAGCCACACTCTGACCAAGGTCAGAGAACCGACCCACCTCTTTGTAATAAAACAATTTTCCTATCTTTTTCTTTGTCGTTTCAGAATAAATCCCTATCTTTGCGCTATCGTTTGTTAGTCCCTAAAGGCAAAGCGGGCGGTCTTATTTTAGAAAAGAATCTCCGACCCCAATTTCATACAAAAAATTGAAGGAGGAAGAGGGCGACTTATAAATACCGTATTATGACTATAGAAGAACTGAAATCCTTGATGTGCATTTCTGCCGATGCAAGCAAGGAAACGATTATGCAGACCTTTGAACGTATAGCAGAGATTTTGGCAAATAGCTGCGTCATCAAGTACCAAAACGACGAATACCGCATTTTGGATTTCGAGTTCTATTATTACAACAAGAACCATCAGGACATTTCTGTTCATCCCAGAAATTCAGAACCTTTGTGCTGGTATATCAACGACTTTGGTGGAATAGACTTGAATTTTGAAAGTAAAATCAGCAAGAAGGTAGTAGTGAAGAATGACAAATGGTCATACAAATACGAACTGACAGACGAGTCATACTTTGGTGGCATACTTCTCCGTCAGTTACAACGAGAATCTGACAAGGTGATTTTCGATGGTCCATGGAAGGTCGCCGACCTTTTCCGTTTAATGGATGCGACGTCCCAAAGCCAAGACAATCCTATTTTATATATAGAAGAGCAGTCACTTCAGTATCCAAAGGAAACAAAGAAAAGATACAATCTCTTGGGTAATAAAAAAGACCCTAAAGCCAAAGCGGATTACAATCTTCAAGAATGCTTTACTGATGTGCCTGAATCCCTAGAATTAACATTAGAAACAGAGCTTGCATCTTTCGCCGATAGTCCATACCGTTATTGTTATAAACCTTAGAATGGACACTCAGTCTCCTCAGGTAAGTCAACTATGAATTGTACACGAGCCATCGAGATCACCTTGTTTAGCGAAAACTCTAGTTTTTTTCCCACTTCTGCCTATAGCTTTGATAGCTTCTTCTTCCAAGAAGATGTTTTTTATAAATTTTGCTGTAAACATACTCAAAACAGTTTTGGTAATTCATGACTGTTTTCTTCTTCCTCTGCCAAATCAGTAAGAATATTCCATGTTGAGCAATTCAGTGCACCACCTTCGCAAATGATACTACCGCAACGATGAATAGGGTGACATTTACATTGAGGGAAAGCATCGGCAATCTGACGGAAGGCCACTTCGCCTAACTTGTCTTCCATCAACGGAATGAAAATGTTATAGCCTACTTGCAGGAAATTGATATAAGCCCAACTCCTATCATTATAAATGTCGTAGTGGAGTTCTGTGACGTCAAAATGAGGACTGAGCGCAGCCAACAGCCTCTTCCGCAGAGCTTTGTCAAAGTCGCAGTAGTTGTTGAGCAACACACGACCTTCGCCCATATAACGCACCATCCCGTCAGCATGACCATATTCATCGTAATAATCTTCAGTTATCAGCACAATTTCTGCTTCCAGCAGTTGATTCAGCGTATCGATAAGCTCATTGTGATTGTAGTGTGGATTCTCCCTGAAAATCTTGTCAGTCATGATGACTTTGTCTCCACAACTAATGATGTTACCACCATCAACAATAATGTCTGAGTCTATCACATGTATGCCAAGAGCCGAGAGAATTGAGGATGTGTCAGGCTTATATTCGGGGGCGTCTTTAAGATAATCTGGACTATAATTGAAGCGCAGAAACTTCTTTTTACTAACCTGCACAGGCATGTAGTCACGCGTCCAAATGTGGAATGGGGATGCAGTTAGGGGCAAAAAATTCCAACTGATTTTGTGGTTATGCAATGTGCCTAAAAGATGCCCTGTCGAATCTACATATTTTTCCGAGGTCATTCCTTTTGCAAGAGAGTTTTTAGGGAATTTCTTGTGCCTTGTAAATCAACAACTTACGCGAGCCGCTTGCTCAAAAGACACAAACGAGAAACAAAATGTAC
>OMQN01000011.1 GCA_900313235.1 uncultured Prevotellaceae bacterium
AGCTTGATAGCCTATGCCCAGCCTGAAAGAAATTAAAGGCCGTATCGCCTCAGTCAACAGCACGCGCAAGATAACATCTGCCATGAAGATGGTGGCCAGTTCCAAGCTGCACCATGCGCAGGTTGCTATCCAGAACATGCTGCCCTATGAGACGATGCTTGAGCATATCCTCAAGTCGTTCCTGGCTGCCGAGGCAGAGTCACAGACCATCTTCGACCAGGAGCGCCCCGTCAAGCGTGTGGCCATCGTGGTCTTCTCTTCCAACTCGTCGCTCTGCGGTGGCTTCAATGCCAACGTCATCAAGCTGTTGCAGCGTACGGTAGACTCCTATGAGCAGGAGTTAGGCAAGGGAAGTGTTGAGGTCTATCCCATTGGCCGTAAGGTCTATGAGAAAGCGCGCAAGTTAGGGTACGACATCCACGGCGAGCGTGCTGCGCTGATAGACCATCCTCGTGTCAGTGACTGCATAGAACTGGCTATGGAACTGGGTAAGAAGTTTGCTGATGGCCAAGTGGACCGCGTAGAACTGCTCTACCACCACTTCAAGTCGGCGGGCTCGCAGATTCTGACCAACAAGCAGTTCCTGCCCATCGACCTGGAGGCCGAGTTGGTGCGGGACCATGAGCGTGACTTGACTTCAACCATTGCGACAGAGAAGGCCCAGGAGTATCTGCGCAAGAATCGTCGCAAGAAGGAAGTAAAGGAAGGCGAGACGGCTCCTCTTAACGACAACTTCATTGTGGAGCCCGACATGAATACCGTCTTGTCGAAGCTGATTCCCAAGATGGGGCACCTGATGCTCTATACCGCATTGCTCGACAGCGTGGCTTCTGAGCATGCTGCCCGTATGGTGGCCATGCAGACTGCTACCGATAATGCCGACGAGTTGTTGCGCCAGCTCAACCTGCAGTATAATAAGAGTCGCCAGCAGGCCATCACCTCTGAGTTGCTCGATATTGTTGGAGGTTCGGTAAACAACTAACACGATAAAAAAAGAGAGGTCACTTCGAAATGACCTCTCTTTTTTCTATTCTATCATCTCTTGTCTACGTATTCACAGTTCTTATAGCTGTCGTGTGGGAATCGGAAAAAGTCATCGTCGATGCCGCCAACTTTCACGTCGCTGATCTTGATGGTAGTATGGAAGATGCCCACCTTGATGCGCACACTGACAGGATAGCGGTGTTTCTTGTCCAGCAAACAGCGGGCCTCCTTGATGCCCGACACCCCTTTCTTGGCTTTCAGCGTGATGTAGTAGCCCTCCTTGGAGTCCTTGATGCTGTAGGTGTAGTTCTCTGGGTTAAACTTAAACTTCGTGGCATACTTGTCGCGCTCGTCAGAGTGAGCGTCGTAGATAACCACACGGTTCTTCTTGCGCTCCAGGCGGTAGTACGTCACGTCGTCGTTCCACGCTATATATCTTTCGTCAACGAACTTGCTCTTCTTTCCTTTCGTCCAGATGGTACCCTCCGTCTTGTAGATGCCAATGATGTTCACCTTATAGTGTAGTTGTGAGCCCTGCTCACCAAATATCATCTTATACGTCTCGTTGAACAGGCGGCGAGCCTGCTGTGCGTTTGGCGTCTCGTGGTTCTGTGCCTGCTGGCCCATTGCGACCCACCATATAGTCAATAATACTAATATCTTTTTCATAACGGGCTGCAAAGATACAAAATAATTCATAATTCATAATGCATAATTCATAATAATTTGCTAATTTTGCACGCAAATAAAGGAAAAGATGAGATATTTCGTATGGTTTAGCTATGACGGCACCCACTATCACGGCTGGCAGGTACAACCCAATGGCATCACGGTGCAGAGCGAGTTGGAACGCTGTCTGTCGCTCTTGTTGCGTGAGACCATCACAGTGACAGGCGCAGGTCGAACCGATGCCGGTGTTCACGCCCGTCAGATGGCAGCCCACTTCGATACTGATGCCCAGTTTGATGCTGTGGTGCTCGCCAAGAAGCTCAACGGACTCTTGCATCACGACATCGCTGTAGACCGCATCGAAAGGGTGGCTCCCGATATGCATGCCCGTTTCTCGGCGACATCGCGCATGTACCATTATTATATTCATACGAAGAAAAATCCCTTCATCCAACAATTCTCTCAAGAGATGCACTACCAGCTCGACTTCGATCTGATGAACCAGGCTGGGCGCATCCTGTTGGAGTATGAGGACTTTGGTGCCTTTTGCAAGGCGGGTAGCGATGTGAAAACTACCATCTGCCACGTCACCCATGCCCAGTGGCATCAGACGTCACCCTCTGAGTGGTACTTCGAGATTACCGCCAACCGCTTCCTTCGCAACATGGTGAGAGCTGTTGTCGGTACGCTTATCGAGGTGGGCCGTGGGCGAATGACGCTTGACGAGTTCCGTCAGGTCATCGAGGGCAAGCAGCGCACACAAGCCGGTGAGTCGATGCCTGCCAAGGCCCTGTTCCTCGAGGAGGTGAAATACGGACAATAAAATAGTCAAATTGTAAGTAGTCAAATTGTAAAGCAAGATGGCTTGGTTAATACTCGCATTCATGTCCGCAGCACTGTTAGGCTGCTATGACTCCTTCAAGAAACAGGCACTGAAGGCTAATGCCGTCATTCCCGTACTTTTTCTGAATACCCTCTTTTCATCCCTTATCTTCCTGCCGTTTATCGTGCTGAGCGCTAACACAGAAATGCTCGACGGCACCATCTTCCACGTATCCAGTGGCGGCTGGGAAGTCCATCGATATGTCGTCCTTAAGGCCTTCATCGTGCTTTCCAGTTGGGTGCTCGGCTATTTCGGTATGAAGCACTTGCCACTCACCATTGTCGGTCCCATCAATGCTACACGCCCCGTCATGGTCCTTGTGGGTGCCTTGCTCGTCTATGGCGAGCGTCTGAATCTATGGCAGTGGCTGGGCGTCCTGCTCGCCGTGCTGTCGTTTTTCATGCTGAGTCGTAGTGGCAAGAAGGAGGGCATTGACTTCAAGCACGACCATTGGATATGGATGATTGTCGGAGCTGCCGTGATGGGAGCCATCAGCGGACTCTATGACAAGTATCTCATGGCGCCTGTCGAGTCTGGTGGAGTAGGGCTCGACCGCATGCTCGTCCAGTCGTGGTACAATATCTACCAGTGTTTCATGATGCTTGCCATGCTGCTTCTGCTATGGTGGCCTAAACACAACGAGACGACGCCCTTCCATTGGCACTGGTCTATCATTGGTGTCAGCATCTTCCTATCTATCGCCGACTTCATGTACTTCTATTCGTTGTCGATGCCTGACGCGATGATTTCCATTGTCAGCATGATACGTCGAGGCTCCGTTATTGTCAGCTTCCTCTTTGGTGCCGCCTTCTTTCACGAGAAGAATGTCAAGGCCAAGGCTTTCGACTTGGCACTTGTGCTCCTTGGAATGATATTCCTTTATATAGGTTCTAAATAATTACGTTTAATGACTATAATCTGATAAACGATATGAAAAAGATGTTTCCAGTTGTGAGTCGTATGAAGACCATAGGTCTCAGTGTGTTGATGATGTCACTGTTGACAGTCGCCGTACAGGCAGCACCTCCTTTGCGCATGCTGGTACCCGTCACAGTAGGTCATCGTACGATGATTGCTCCCACTGACCTTCAGCAAGTTTATGGAGAAGAAGACAGCTTTTGTGCCACGCAGGCTGTGATAGGTAACGGCAATTACCTCCAGCATCAGGGCTCTCCGCGTGTGCTTACCATTTTGGTCAACTTTCAGGATGTAGCCTTCACCGTCAACGACCCTGTTCAGGCGTTCACGCAGTATCTGATGGGCGACACGCAGGAAGACTTGGGCAACAAGAACAATCTGAATATAGCCAGTGTGCGCCAGTATTTCAATACCTGCAGTGGTGGACAGTTCGTGCCACAGTTTGATGTCATCGGACCGCTGACCCTTCCTAATGATATGGCCTACTATGGCGGTACTCAGGGAAATGGCTCTGACGACAGGTTCTCTGACCTTTGTCGCGATGCTACGGAATTGGCTAAAAGCCATGTTGACGACTGGACTATCTATGACAATGACGATGATGGCCTCATCGAGTTGGTATGTATTATCTTTGCTGGCTTCGGACAGAACCAGGGTGGAGATAGTAACACCATCTGGGCTAAGGCCAGCGTCCAGAATCTCAAGCTCAACGACGACTTGCACATCACCCGCTTCAACTGTTGTTCAGAACTTTTCCATCCGCAATATCCCACCTACATCAATGGCACTGGTGTCTTCATCCACGAGTTCTCGCATTGTCTGGGATTGCCCGATCTATATGCCACCAAGTCGATAGCTTACGTCAACAATCAAGGTATGGAGTCGTATAGCATCATGGACTACGGGCTCTACAACCGCAACAGCTATGCCCCCGCTCCCTATACTGCCTGGGAGCAGTCTGTCATGCAGTGGATTACCCCTGAAGATCTTAGTGGGAAGATGGCTGACGGTAGCTATCACATTTCCGATGTTGCCCCGCTGATAGAGGGTGGCAATGCCTATAAGGTTGTCAATCCCGACAACGATCGCGACTACATCGTTATGGAGAATATACAGAAACGAGGACTTAACACCTACGCCAATGGCCATGGACTGTTGGTTTATCATATCGACTATCAGCGCGAAAGTGTTAATATGGGCGACAGTCCCAACAACAACCCAGGTCATCCTGGTGTGGCAGTAGTGCCCGCAGGAGGATTGTTCATCAACAGTTATCTGCGAGGCTCGGGCAAGACCTATACAACAGATGAATGGAAGGCGTCGATGGCTTCGTCGACCTTCCCTGGCTCGACCAACGTCACCACCCTCAACAACCAGATGCAGCTGCCCAACTACTGCTTCTATGATGGCGACAATCATCTGTCAACCAATTTCCAGCTTACCAACATTGCTGAACAGGCGGAGACTGGTCTTATCAGCTTTTTCATCTCTAAAGAAGGAACCTCGGCTATCAGCGATGTAGAGCATGTCAAATCAGAACCTGCTGCCCCATACTATGATTTGCAGGGACGCCCGCTGTCCACACCTCTGAAACCTGGGCTGTACATCTCTCGTGGTAAGAAGAAAGTGGTGAACTATATTCTTTGTAAGTAAAAAAGGTACTTTTGTATGAAAATGAAAGAAAAAGCGGATTTTTTCTTTGCATTTTGCTTACTTATTCGTATCTTTGCACTCCGAATCAGAATTATTGCATTAAACTAAATAAATATGGCAAAAATGAAAGGTGCCATCGTGGTGGATACTGAGAGGTGCAAGGGATGCCAGTTGTGCATCATTGCTTGTCCTCAAAAGGTCATCGCCTTGGCCAACAAAGTGAATTTGCACGGCTATCCCTATGTGGAGGCTACGAACGAAGAGGCCTGTGTAGGCTGTGCTTCGTGTGGCATTGTCTGTCCTGACGGATGTATTACCGTGTATCGTAAAAAGGTGGAGGAGTAAAGTATGGAGAAAGAAGTTGTATTGATGAAAGGCAATGAGGCTATCGCCCATGCTGCAATTCGTTGCGGATGCGACGGCTATTTCGGCTATCCTATTACTCCGCAGAGTGAAGTGATTGAGACGCTGGCAGAACTGAAGCCTTGGGAAACCACCGGTATGCAGGTGGTGCAGGCAGAGAGCGAGCTGGCATCTATTTATATGGTATATGGTGCCGCTGGTGCCGGTAAGCGAGCCATGACCTCATCATCGTCGCCAGGTATTGCCCTCATGCAGGAGGGTATCACCTATATGGCTGGTGCCGAGGTGCCCGGCGTGTTTGTCAACGTGCAGCGTGGCGGTCCTGGCCTGGGTACTATCCAGCCTTCTCAGGGTGACTATTTCCAGGCTACCCGTGGTGGTGGTAATGGCGACTACAAGGTCATCGTGCTGGCTCCCTCTTCTGTTCAGGAGATGGCAGACTTCGTAGACCTGGCCTTCGAATTGGCTTTCAAGTATCGCAACCCTGCTATGATTCTGAGCGATGGTGTCATCGGTCAGATGATGGAGAAGGTGGTACTGCCGCCCTTCAAGCCCCGTCGTACGGATGAGGAGGTCATCAAGCAGTGTCCATGGGCTTCTACAGGAAAGCCTAAGAATCGTGAGCGCGTGGTGATTACCTCGCTGGAGCTGAAGCCTGAGATTATGGAACAGCGCAACCTGGCCTTGCAGGAGAAATATCGCAAGATTCAGGAGAACGAAGTTCGTTTTGAAGAGCAGCAGTTAGACGACGCAGAGTATGCTATCGTTGCCTTCGGTAGTGCAGCCCGTATTGCTGAGAAGAGTGTTGAGATAGCCCGTGAACAGGGTATCAAGGTCGGATTGTTCCGTCCTATCACACTGTTCCCGTTCCCTGAGAAGCAGATTGCTGCGTTGTCGAAGAAAGTGAAGGGAGTCCTTGTGGCAGAGATCAATGCCGGACAGATGGTGCAGGATGTTCGCCTGGCGGTGAATGGCGCTGTACCTGTAGAGCAGTTTGGACGTCTGGGAGGTATTGTCCCTGATCCTGAAGAAATCGTCACAGCTTTACAGCATTTGACAATTTGACAATTTACGATTTGACAATTGTAAAATGGTGAAATAGTAAAATAGTGAAATAGTAAAATATCATGATGGATAGAAATCAAATAGTTCAACCCGAGAATATCGTCTGCAAGAAGCCGACGCTGATGAACGACAATAATATGCATTACTGTCCTGGCTGCAGTCATGGTGTGGTGCATAAGTTAATTGCCGAGGTCATCGAGGAAATGGGGATGGAAGACAAAACCGTGGGTGTGTCGCCTGTAGGCTGTGCCGTCTTCGCGTATAACTATATAGATATAGACTGGCAGGAGGCTGCTCATGGTCGTGCACCCGCACTGGCAACAGGTATCAAGCGTACATGGCCTGATAGACTGGTGTTCACCTATCAGGGTGATGGTGACTTGGCTTGTATCGGCACTTGTGAGACCATCCACGCCCTGAACCGTGGAGAGAACATCGTCATCATCTTCGTCAACAATGCCATCTATGGTATGACGGGTGGACAGATGGCGCCTACTACGCTGATTGGCCAGAAGACCTCTACCTGTCCTTACGGCCGTGATCCTGAGATTCATGGTTATCCTCTGAAGATGGCCGATATCGCTGCTCAGTTGGAAGGGACCTGCTATGTCACTCGCCAAAGCGTAGAGTCTGTAGCCTCTATCAACAAGGCTAAGAAGGCGTTGCGCAAGGCTTTCGAGGCTTCGATGGCTGGTAAGGGTAGTTCGCTCGTAGAGTTTGTGTCTACCTGTAATAGTGGCTGGAAACTGACTCCTGCCAAGGCTAACGAGTGGATGAAGGAGAACATGTTCCCCTTCTATCCTAAAGGTGATCTTAAAGACACTACGATTTGACAATTGGACAATTTACGATTTGACAATTGTAAAATGGTGAAATAGTAAAATAGTGAAATAAAACGATGAAGAAAGAGATAATTATTTCAGGTTTTGGTGGTCAGGGCGTACTCTCAATGGGTAAGATTCTGGCCTATTCAGGACTGATGGACGATAAGGAGGTGACATGGATGCCAGCCTACGGCCCTGAACAGCGTGGTGGTACGGCTAACGTCACCGTCATTGTTAGCGATGAACGCATCTCTTCGCCTATCCTCAGCAAATACGACATTGCTGTGCTGCTCAACCAGCCCTCGCTGGAGAAGTTTGAACCCAAAATCAAGCCAGGCGGCATTCTCATCTATGATGGTTTTGGTATTATCAATCCTCCAACGCGTAAGGATATAACAGTCTATCGTATCGACGCGATGGATAAGGCTGCCGAGATGAAGAATGCTAAGGTGTTTAATATGATTGTGCTGGGCGGACTGCTGAAGGTGGCTCCCGTGGTCAGCACGAAGGGTGTTGAGAAGGCACTCTATAAGACGCTGCCCGAGCGACATCATGCGCTGATCCCGTTGAATATGCAAGCCATTGAAGAGGGTGGAAAAATCATGCAACAGCAATAATTTGGACTGATTAGTTATAAAATTTTAGACTATATGTGTTTTTTTTGTCAAAAAACTTGGAAGTATAAATTATTTTTTGTTACTTTGCAAGCATATAGACAGAGAATGACCATATAAACATTATTATTAATAGAACAATTAATTATGAAAAAATTATTTTTTGTGCTTGCAGCTGCTATGCTGACTGTTTCTGCTTCTGCGCAGAAGACCACTATTACTTCTAACAAGGCTGGTGATAACTGGTATGTTGGTGCTAACGTTGGTATTGCTACTCCTATTGCTAAGTTCCCCTACCAGAATGACGCTGAAGGTGCTGGCCGTCTGAAGGGCTTTGCTCCTAAACTGGGTGTTCGTGTTGGTAAGAACCTGACTACCGTATTCGGTCTGGCTTTGGATGCTGACCTCTACTTTGAGGCTTCCGACAAGTCTGCTATGAAGCAGTATACTTTCATTGACGCTATCAACGTTGACCTGTTGGGTACCTTCAACCTGAGCAATGCTTTTGCAGGTTACAAAGGTGAGCCCCGTGCTTTTGAGGTTATCGCTCTCGTAGGTGGTGGTTACAGCCACACTTATGGAGATCCCAAGTCTGGTGTTAACGCTAAGGCTGGTATTGACTTCACCTTCAATTTGGGTGCTGCCAAGAATCTGCAGCTCTATATCGAGCCCGCTATCGTAATGGGTCAGCCCATGCCCAGCTGGTCAAATCCTCTCCGCAAGGTTAATGACAAGTGGAATGGTATTGGTCAGGTTAGCGTTGGCTTGAACAAGATTGAGCAGCTGCGCGACCAGGCCGAGATTGACGGTCTGAACGCAAAGATTAACGAGTTGCGTGCTGACAATAAGGCTAAGGATGGTAAGATTGCTGCTGACGGCCGTACCATTGCTGACCTGAAGTCTCAGCTGGCTGCTTGCCAGGCTCGTCCTGCACAGACCATCATTGAGGAGCGCATCATCAAGGAGGTTAACGCTACGCTGCAGCCTATCGTTATCTTCGGTCAGGGTAAGACCAATGTTGATGCTGCCGGTATGGCAAGCTGTGAGATGGTTGCCAAGTATATGAAGAATCACCCCACTGCAAAGGTTAAGATTCTGGGTTACGCTTCACCCGAAGGTTCAAAGGAGATTAACGACCGTATCGCTAAGCAGCGTGCAGAGTCTGTTAAGAATGTGCTGGTTAAGAAGTACAAGATTGCTGCTGACCGCCTCGAGGCTGAGGGCCAGGGTGCTACCGACAAGCTGTCTTCTGAGAACGACTTCAACCGTGTTGCCAAGTTCATTGACCTGACAATCATGAAGTAAGTTTAAGTTTATCAGTAAAACATAACAATAATCCCTGCAATTATCACATTGCAGGGATTTTTTCTGTCATTTTGTTGGCTATTTATGGAAAATGGTGTAACTTTGCACCTTTAAAGATAAGAATTAGCTAAACAAATATGAAACATCCATTGCGTAGTGCTGTGTGCACAGAAGGTAGGAGAATGGCAGGTGCCCGCGCACTGTGGGTTGCTACAGGTATGAAACACGAGCAGTTCGGTAAGCCGATTATCGCTGTTGTCAACTCATTCACGCAGTTTGTACCTGGTCATACTCATCTTCATGAGATTGGCCAAATAGTCCGTGAAGAGATAGAGAAGATGGGCTGCTATGCCGCTGAGTTTAATACCATCGCCATTGACGACGGTATTGCTATGGGGCACGATGGTATGCTCTATTCGCTGCCTTCGCGTGACATCATTGCAGATAGCGTAGAGTATATGGTCAACGCCCATAAGGCTGACGCTATGATCTGTATCTCCAACTGTGACAAGGTGACACCAGGCATGTTGATGGCTGCTATGCGTCTGAACATCCCTGCAGTATTCTGTTCGGGTGGTCCTATGGAGGCAGGTCGATGGCGTGGCGAAAATGCAGACCTTATCACAGCCATGGTGAAAGGAGCAGACCCCAGCATAACCGATGAGGAGATGAAGGAGATTGAAAAGTGTTCATGTCCGGGCTGTGGTTCGTGCTCTGGCATGTTTACCGCTAACTCCATGAACTCGTTGACTGAGGCTATCGGACTGTCTTTACCCGGCAATGGTACAATCCTTGCTACCCATACCAATCGTATAGAACTGTTTAAGCAAGCTGCCCGCCAAATTGTGAAGAATGCGTTGGCCTACTACGAGGATGGCGACGAGAGTGTACTGCCCCGTAACATTGCAACACGCAAGGCCTTCCTCAACGCTATGACGCTTGATATTGCGATGGGTGGCTCTACCAATACCGTGCTCCACCTGCTGGCTGTTGCTCAGGAGGCAGGTGCAGACTTTACCATGCAGGATATCGACCAGCTGAGTCGTAAGACACCTTGTCTGTGCAAGTTGGCTCCTAATACACAGAAATATAGCGTGCAGGAGTGTGGACGAGCAGGTGGTATTCTCGGTATTCTTAACGAATTGAACAAAGGTGGCCTCATTGACGGTTCTGCTCCCCGTGTGGACGGTATGAAGCTCGCTGAAGCCATGATGAAATATGATATTACTAGTAGCTCGAGTAACTCCAGTAGTACTAGTATTTATTATTCAGCGCCAGGTAATCGGTTCTCTACGAAGATGGGGTCGCAGTCTGAACGATACGAGACACTCGACACCGACCGTGCCAATGGTTGTATTCGTGACATCGAGCATGCATACACAAAGGATGGCGGTCTGGCTGTGCTCTTTGGCAACATTGCGCAGGACGGCTGTGTAGTTAAGACGGCTGGTGTTGACGAGTCGTTGTGGCACTTTGAGGGCCCTGCAGTGGTCTTCGACTCTCAGGAAGATGCCTGCGAGGGCATTCTGGGGGGGAAAGTCAAGAAGGGCGACTGCGTGGTGATTACCCATGAGGGACCGAAGGGCGGCCCAGGTATGCAGGAGATGTTATATCCCACCTCTTATATAAAGAGTATGCACATGGGCAAGGAGTGTGCCTTGATTACTGACGGCCGTTTCTCTGGTGGTACCAGTGGACTGAGTATTGGACACATCTCGCCAGAGGCTGCTTCAGGTGGTAACATCGGTAAGATTGTGGATGGTGACATCATCGAGATTGACATTCCTAACCGCTCTATCAATGTAAAGCTGAGCGATGCCGAACTGGCCGCAAGACCGCAACAGCCACTGAAGCGTAACCGCGTGGTAACAAAGGCTTTGCGCGCATATGCTCAAAGTGTTTCTTCTGCTGATAAGGGCGGTGTAAGAATCATTGACTAGTAAGACTAGTATGACTAGATAAACAAGAGTATTAAGAAATATGCTGAAAGATAGAATAACAGGAGCGAAAGCGCTGATGCGAGCCTTGCAGGCTGAAGGTGTGAAGACCATCTTCGGATACCCAGGAGGCAGTATCATGCCCGTTTACGATGCGCTGTTCGACTACACACGAGGTGAGAAAAAATGTTTTGACCATATTCTTGTTCGTCATGAACAGGGAGCAACTCATGCTGCTGAGGGTTATGCCCGCGTAAGTGGTGAGGTGGGTGTCGCATTAGTAACCAGCGGTCCTGGTGTGACTAATACTCTGACAGGCATTGCTGATGCGATGCTTGATTCTACCCCTATTGTCGTCATTGCCGGACAGGTGCCCATCGCCGCGTTAGGTACAGATGCCTTCCAGGAGGTTGACCTTGTAGGTGTGTCGCAACCTATCTCCAAGTGGAGCTACCAGATACGCCGTGCCGAGGATGTCGCATGGGCTGTCAGTCGTGCATTCTTTATTGCCCGTAGTGGTCGCCCAGGGCCTGTTGTCCTTGACTTTGCCAAGAACGCACAGGTAGAGGAGATTGACTGGGAACCTAAGAAGGTAGACTTCATTCGTTCCTATGTGCCTTATCCCAAACTCGACAACGATGCCGTTCGTCGTGCAGCAGACCTGATTAATCATGCAAAGCGTCCACTGGCACTGGTAGGGCAGGGCGTAGAATTGGGTAATGCCCAGGAAGAGTTGAAGGCCTTTCTTGAGAAGGCAGATATCCCTTCCGGTCGTACGATGCTGGGACTCTCTGCATTGCCTTCCAATCATCCGCTGAATGTCGGCATGCTGGGTATGCACGGCAACTACGCTGTCAACCTGAAGGAGCAGGAGTGTGACGTGCTGATAGCTATCGGTATGCGTTTCTCCGATCGCGTGACAGGCAACCTGAAAACCTACGCCAAGCAAGCCAAGGTAATCCATTTGGATATTGACCGCAGTGAGATTGACAAGAATGTGAAGACTCATGTGGCTGTGGTAGCCGACTGTAAGGAATCGTTACCAGCCCTCACTGCACTGATTGATAAGAATAACCATCAGGAGTGGCGCGACTCATTCAAGGAACTTGACGAGAAGGAGCGCACCAAGGTTATCGAACCGGCCATTCATCCCCAGCAGGGTCCTCTGTTGATGGGCGAGATTGTACATGCCGTTGCTGAGCAGGCTCCCGATGGTTCTGTGCTTGTTACTGACGTCGGTCAGAATCAACTTTTTGCTACCCGTTATTTCAAATACACTCAGAAGCGCAGTATCTGTACCAGTGGTGGCTTGGGAACGATGGGTTACGGCATGCCTGCCGCCATTGGTGCCACTTTTGCTACTGACCGCACTGTCTGCTGCTTCATGGGCGATGGCGGCTTCCAGATGAATATCCAGGAGTTGGGTACCATCATGGAACAGCAGGCTCCCGTGAAGATGATTCTGCTGAACAACCACTATCTGGGCAATGTGCGCCAGTGGCAGGATATGTTCTGGATGAAGCGCAAGTCGTTCACCAAGATGCTCAACCCGTGTTACGATTCCATCGCACAGGGCTATGGCATCCCGTATCAGGCAGTTACGGACCGCAAAGACTTGGCGTCTGCTATTGAGAAGATGCTTAACACCAAGGGACCATACATCCTTGAGTGTGCCATCAAGGAGGAAGACAATGTGTTGCCGATGACGCCTCCAGGTATGAATGTCAATGAGATGATGTTAGAGATTTAAGTTATGGAAGATAAGAAACTATATACCTTGTTAGTCTATTCGGAGAACGTAGCAGGTATTCTGAATCAGATTACCGCTGTGTTCACCCGTCGTCAGGTGAATATCGAGAGTCTGAACGTGTCGGCATCCAGCATACCAGGTGTGCATAAGTACACCATTACGGCTTGGAGTCATGAAGAACAGATAGTGAACATCACCCGTCAGATAGAGAAAAAGATAGATGTTGTCAAGGCTAACTATTTCACTGATGACCAGTTGTTTATCCGTGAGACGGGCCTCTATAAACTTGCTACCGAACTGGTGATGAAGAATCCGGAGATTTCGCGTACCATTCGTAAGTTTGATGCCAGCATCACCGAGGTGAACCCCACGTATGTCATTGTGATGAAATATGGTGTTACCGATGATATCATTGAGCTGTTCCGAGCCCTCGACAAGTTCGGGTGTGTGCTACAATATACCCGCAGTGGCCGTATTGCTGTTACTCGTGGCATGCAGGAGCAGGTCAGCGAGTTCTTAGAGCAGCGTGAAAAGAAGAAGGGTGAAGAGTGAATGATGATGAGTGAAAAACTAAGAGGCTTACCATAACGGTAAGCCTCTTAGTTTAATTATACGGTTTTTCTTATTTGTTGTACACCTTTCCATCCACAGGTTTTGTGTACCAATCGGTTGATAGCACAGGATTTTGTCCCCAATTGTTGAACTCCATATATGCGTCCTTGATACATACTTTCTCCAACGGATATTGGAAATCGTTAGGAACCATGATGCCATGAGGATCCTCACCTTGCTTGGAAATGTGTCTTTCCAAATTCTTAGTTTTGTTGAAAATGTATGGCTGTGTATTGGGATCAGCCAGGCTAAACGTTTTTTGTACGATCTTCGTCACAGTGATGGGCTTCAGCTTGTTAGCATTCTTTTCGGTGTTGATGAACTCGTTGGTCAGTCCGAATAGACTGTGAATTTCTGCGTCGTCCGTAACGCTACCGCTGTTGATGTTCTTTACATATAGTTCGTCACGCGCACCACATGCAATAATAGAGTATTCAACGGTCGTATTGTTCTTGCGGGTAGCCTTAATGACAACGTCATTCATGTCGTAGTCGCCATTCTCGGTGTCTTCGAAGCAATAGGTGAAGACGTTCCCGTCGGGTTCGGGGAATGCAATGATGCCCTCAATACCACCTTCAACTTCCATTAGTATTTCGTTGAAATCCGTATCAGCTCCAGTTTCGAAGCACAATACCAAATGATTGTCAATAGTCATCCATGCACCACGAGGCTCACCATTGGCAAGCTTATATTGGGCAACTCCTAACATTCCGTAAGAGTTGATGTGCTCGTTCATTCGTCCATCCAAATAGAATTCACCATTCTTACCCTTGCCCTTTTCTTGATAGTCTGTTTTTGAACGTACCATGAAGCCAATCTTATAACCTTTGGGGAAGTTGAACGTACCAACTGTCTCACCAATAGTGGGTATACCATCGCCCCAATATATCAGCGCATAAGAATGGCGTTTACCTAACACTTTGTCCTCTTGGTTGTTATAGTATTGATTGAAGGGGATAGCCTTGTACTTAGGCAGATTCTTGATGTATGCAACAGGGTCACTGCCAAGATCCTCTTCTTTAAAATAATAGTAGTAAAGATCGCAGTTATAGACCTCGGGTCCCCATCCTGGTGCACCGTCCTGTTTGTAGAAAGGAGAGATGATAATCGGCTCATAACCAGTTGAGATGGGGTATGATTTCTCGTTGTAGAAACCGCTGGCTTTTACGAACTTCAGGTTCTCTCCCTTTTGTGGGAAATAGGACATTACTATCTCTTTCATGTCTTTCAGAGTCTGCTCGTTGTAAACTACGGGAGTCATTTTCATCTGCTGATAACTTTCCTCGCTCATGTCGTAGAGCAATTCACCAGGAATCCATCCACGTTCGTTGGCATACGAGGGGATAGCTGCAGCCAGCTTAAATTCGCCAGTTGGCAGAACAAGACCATCTTCCAAGGGACCACGTCTAGCACTCTTTTGAGCCGTTGTCTCAAACGATACAGTGTTACCATTAATCTTTCTGACAGCATAGTTGTCATCAGAAATGAAGGCAACGTATAGGCCGATGTTGTTGCTGGGTGCGTCGTAACGCAGAGTTACTTGAGTATTACCGTTCAGTTCCGTCTCGTTGAGCACGCTCATAGCGGTATACGTGTCACCATCCTCACGCACACCTTGGGTAATAGCCAGTACCTGAACTTTCTTTACGGTCGAATTAGCTTTGATGACCACATCGTCTGTTGTTGTAGAACTCCATGTGTGGTTCGGAGCAAACTGAACGCCAAATACACTTTCAGCGTGCTTAGTTTGCTCATCGGACAGGGCACTAAAATCCATGTCTTTTGAACAACTAGTAAACACTAGTGCCATCCATGCTGCACAAATAATAACCTTTTTCATCTTACAAAATATAATATGTGATTTCTAATGAATTTTTTATGTAGAATACTGATTGAATGTATTATTGTCTGCAAAGATATATAAATTATCGATAATATATAATGTACGTGTGAAGAAATTATTGTTATTTAACAATTGTAACTTGGTCGGTAACAATATTCTGTTTACTTTTGCATTCACAAAATCGATATTCATGGATAAAGTAGGACGTTACGAATTTTTGGCAGAGCCTTTCCACTGTGATTTTAGTGGCAGGCTTTTTATGGGACATCTGGGCAACCACATGCTTAATGCTGCAGATTTCCACTCCTCAGCTCGCGGCTTCGGAATGAAGTATCTGATGACCATCAAGCGCTCGTGGGTACTCTCACGACTGGCCATCGAAATGACGGAGATGCCGCAGCAGTATACTAAGTTCAATGTCGAGACGTGGGTAGAAAGTGCCATGCGCTATTTCACCTCGCGAAATTTCGCTGTGGTGGGAACTCCCTCTGACCCCTCCCAAGGAGAGGAACCGCGAATCTATGGCTATGGACGCTCTATATGGGCTATGATAGACACCGAGACGCGCCAGCCTACGGACATCTTCAGCATTGACAATGGAGCCATCAACAACTGGATTGTCGACGACAAGGCTTGTCCTATTGACAAGGGTGGGCGAGTGAAGATGACAGATATGGCCCAACTGGTACGCACCATTGATACCTTTTATAATGATGTAGACATTAATGGACATATCAACTCAGTCAAGTACATCGAGCATGTTCTCGACCTGTGGCCCATTGATTGGTATAAAGAGCACCAGATTAAGCGTTTCGAGATTGCTTACGTGGCAGAGGCGCATGCTGGTGATCGGCTTTCGTTCTATCGTGAGGAGACTGCTGATGGCGAGTTCTGCGTACGCATCGTGAAGAATGACGATGTCGAAGTGGTAAGAAGTAAGGTTAAATTCGTATAAAATTGAAAGAATATTTGGTCATTTGTCGTCAAATTGTTATCTTTGCAGCTGATTTTATTAGTTAAGTCTCTCGTCGTACTCTCGTGTAGAGTAGGAGTGAACCAATAAAACGACGGTTCTCGTGTAGGGCTGGCAAGGTCACAGAGATATGTATAACACTAAAACATAATACAATTATGGCAGAAATGAATTTTGGTGGCGTAATCGAAACTGTAGTCACCAGCAAGGAGTTCTCACTCGAGAAAGCACGTGAAGTATTAAAGGATGAAGTAATCGCTGTCATCGGTTACGGCGTACAGGGCCCTGGTCAGGCTTGCAACCTGCGCGACAATGGTTTTAACGTCATTGTTGGTCAGCGTCAGGGTAAGACCTACGACAAAGCCGTCGCTGATGGTTGGGTTCCTGGAAAGACGCTCTTCTCTATTGAAGAGGCTGCCGAGAAGGGTACTATCCTCTGCATGTTGCTTTCTGACGCTGGTCAGATGCAGCAGTGGCCTACCATCAAGAAATATCTGAAGCCTGGTAAGACGCTGTATTACTCTCATGGCTTCGCTATCAACTGGAGTGACCGCACAGGTGTTGTTCCTCCTAAGGATGTCGATGTCATCATGGTAGCTCCTAAGGGTTCTGGTACGTCTCTCCGCACTATGTTCTGCGAAGGTCGCGGTTTGAACTGCTCATATGCTGTTTACCAGGATGCTACGGGTAAGGCTAAGGAGAAGACCCTGGCCTTCGGTATCGGTATCGGAGCCGGTTATTTGTTTGAGACAACCTTCCAGCGCGAGGCCACCTCTGACCTCACGGGCGAGCGTGGCTCACTGATGGGAGCCATTCAGGGACTGTTGCTTGCTCAGTATGAGGTACTTCGTGAGCATGGTCACACACCTTCTGAGGCTTTCAACGAAACCGTTGAAGAACTCACCCAGAGCCTTGGCCCGCTCTTCGGTGCTAAGGGTATGGACTGGATGTATGCCAACTGTTCGACTACTGCTCAGCGTGGTGCCCTCGACTGGGCTCCCCGTTTCCACGACGCCATCAAGCCCGTCATGGAGTGGCTGTACTATTCAGTAAAGACTGGTAACGAGGCTCAGATTACCATTGACGCAAACTCTAAGCCTGACTATCGTGCAGGTTTGGAAAAGGAATTGGAGGCTATGCGAAACCAAGAGATGTGGCGTGCTGGCGAGACAGTCCGTAAGTTGCGTCCTGAATATCAGGAAGACTAATTTGTACGTATAACAAGAGCAGTTCTGCCGATGAAGTCGAAAGCGACGATGAATCAGCAGAACTGCTTTTTTTATGTTTAGTATAGGAAACCCAGTAACCATAGAGGTATCTGGTTGTCTTTACCTATCTCCGTGTTGTAGCGTGCGTAGATAGTGTCTGGAGCATAGCGTATCTTCGCCTTGCTATTGGCATCGCAAATGCGGAACTTCAGCTCCTCGTCGACAAGATAGAACTGGTCGCGTCCCTGTTGGTTGACTTTGTGGTCTTTCCATAGAGAATTGACGAAGAAAGTCTCCATCGCTGTCTGCTTGTCGACATGTATAGGATAGATGGCATAAAGCAGGTTAGAATTGTGGAGCATAATCTTCGACGGTTTCTTGGGAAAGTCCTCTCCAACGGGGTATATCATGTTCAATAGACGAGCATCGGTCAGATACTTGATGTAGTTCATCACTGTGGCGCGTGATGTCTCGATATCCTGTGCTAGCTTACTGACGTTAGGAGCCTTGGGGCCTTCTTCAGCCAATTGGTAGAATAGTTTTTTTATCTTGGTGAGATATTTCAGTTCTATCTGCTTGATGAGCAGGATGTCCACCTCCGTCATCATGTTCATCGTCTTCAGCAGGTTCTCGGAGTAGTTGCGTTGTTCCTTGAAGAAGGGGTAGAAACCGTGGTGGATGTAGTCCTGGAAATAGCGGTGTGGCGACACCTTAGGCAGTATCTGTTTGATGATGTGCTCGTGGTTCCTTAGTATCTCGTCGAGCGTGTAGGAGCGGAAGTTGTTGCCCGTCTGCAGGTTAATGAACTCACGGAAAGAGAAACCTCTCAAGTTGTACGACTTGACGATGCCATTGAGTTCTGGGTTCTCATCCTTCAGACGCATCACGCTACTGCCTGTAAAGACAATCTTCAGGTAGGGGTAGAGATCGTAGCATTTGCGGAGCTCCTGGCTCCAGTTTGGCTGTTTGAATACCTGGTCGATAAGCAGTACGCGACCACCATGATTGCAGAACTCGCCAGCAAAGTCGGAGATGCCGTGACCTTGGAAATAGAAGTTGTTCATGTTGACATAGAGACACTGACGGTCGTTGACATCAAACCTCTCCTTGGCATATTGTAACAAAAATGTCGTTTTGCCAATGCCACGAGTTCCCTTGATGCCTATCAGACGGTCAGACCAGTTGATCTCGTCCATCAAGGCACGACGTATGGGGGCATTTACATGCTCTACCAGATACCTATGCGTGCGGAAAAATGCTTCCATGAAACTACTACGCTGATTTTAACTATAAAACTGGCGCAAAGTTAGTAAAAAATCTCGAAATTGCAAAGCAGAGATTGCAAAATCTTGCAAAAAACGCTATTTTTTACGATTATCTATATTCTTATAGATTAAATGAGACAGTTCCAAGTAGTATACGTCCAGGATATTTATAGGGTATATAAGATGTGCCACCAATCTCATAAGAAGTATTGAAAACGTTATCACAATCTAATGAGAGCTGAATCTTATTGTTGTAGGTATATTTCAGTTGTAAACCTAACAATGCATATCCACTGAGGTAAAAATCCTCACTGCCCTTGATTTGTGAGTTGGCCTTGTTTAGTGTTTGAGAGGTGTAGCGCAGATTTCCAGACAACCATAAGGTATGCTTAGGCATGTGCAACAGACGTTTTTCACCAATGAGGTTGACAATCCATGAAGGCACACTATAGATGTGATGGTTGTCATAATAGTATTGATTGGCATCAAGAGCTCGTGTTAAAGTGGTATTAAGGCGTGAGCGGAATGAAGATGTCTTGTATTCGAGTTCTGCCTCGATACCAGCAATCTTAAGACTACCAGAGTTGACGTATTTGGGCGCATTCAAGTCGGTACTCTGGTTGTTGCAAATTAAGTCTGTCAGTCGGTTATAGAACAAATTGACATCAAAATTGAAGTGGCTGGACAATGAACCAATAAGGTCAATTTGAATGGCATCGATGTATTCTGGCATCAAGTTTTGACTTCCCCTATAGGGGTTAGAGGTATTCTGACGATAGAAATAAGGTGCATCAACAAAAGCTCGAGAATAAGATATTTTCGTACTCAGCAACTTTGAAGGCATGTAGATGAGTGCAACACGTGGTGAAAACGCCGTAACGTTAACATCATTTTTGCGATGTTTGTTGTCGAAGCGTAAACCTGCATTTAAAATAAAGTTGTCTCGAAAATAGTGCTTGCATTGAACGAATGCTGAGAAGCTCGTCTCATGTCCATTATTAATGATGTTCTTAGACTCCTTAACGACGGTTGTAAAGCGCTCGTAGTCTTCACCAATAAGAGACTCATTGTCGTAAAGTGTAAAATTCTCCCAATGAATACCCGCCAATATATTTCCCTTCATGGTGCCCAGTGAGTAGGGGGCATCGATTTTTGCTAAACCACCAATGGTGTACTCTTCCCAGTTGATGTCCTGATAAAGGTGCTTAAATGTCTTGTAAATGAGATTTCCTTGGTCGTCGCGTTTAGGAGTGTAGTCATCGTCAATGATAACATTCACTATAGAATCGGAGACGACGGCATAGTCGTAAAATCTATACTTGTCGCCATAGACCGATACATTTAAGTTGATGGCGCCAAACTTTTTGGAATAGCCTATGTCAAGGTGTGTCTCATCAATAGCGTAACCAATAGTGTTGCCTTGGAAGTGGCGATAATTGTCGTAGTCATAAACTTGACCGAACCAGGAGTATTGTGGAACCTGCTTGCCATATTTGTGAGAGAGCATGAAGGTGAAATCCTTAACGCATAAATTCAGACCAATGTCGTATGACGGCTTCCCTTCATAACGCCCGACATAGGCATGGCCATCGCGATGTGACTGAGAATACCCAGTACCTTTTGGTATATTGATTTTCTCGCCTGCTGAAGTATATAAAGAAGCCCATGCGAGAATGTCGGCACCCATGAATGAAGTGCCTGCTGTAAAGTCTGCCCGATGGGTGCCAAACGAGCCGTAACCGTATTTTAATTTTATGCCATCGACTTCACGTCCTTTTTTCGTGATAATATTGACCACTGCCGTTAATGCAACATTACCATAAAGTGAAGAAGCCGGACCACGCAGGACCTCAATATGGTCAATTTTCTCAGTACTGATGG
The DNA here is from genome assembly GCA_900313235.1 of uncultured Prevotellaceae bacterium. Taxonomy (GTDB): domain Bacteria; phylum Bacteroidota; class Bacteroidia; order Bacteroidales; family Bacteroidaceae; genus Prevotella. Next base: position 20,748 of record OMQN01000011.1, read on the forward strand.
CATAGTCGAGCTTCCCGTTATTAGTAGAACGCGCATTCAGTCGATGCCCATTTTCCATCACAAGGATTTTCTCTTGCCCAGAGGTGTATACACCATGCATGGAATAGTTGGATAAAGCATAGGCACATACCTCACTTATACCAGGGACATAGGTTGCAAGAATCTGTCCGATACTTTTGTTGTTACTCAGACAGTCAATCATCTCACGGGTGATAATAGTCACAGGTACAGGTGCCTCATTGATGCTCTCTTCTTGACTGGAAGCAGTGGTAATGGTAGCGCTGCGACCTGACTTTAGGAGGTTTACTATATCCTCGAATCGTACAGGATCCATGGTTGAGGTATAATAAGGATTGGCATCGAGTAACATCGATACATAACGTTCACATTCCTCGTAATTATCCTGCGCAAGATAGCAGAGTGAGAGAAGACGCAGGGCATTCTGTTTGGTGTTCCCTTGAAAAGAGTTGAAATTTTTCTGTATGATGTTTATGGCTTGCTCAAGTTGTCCTAACTGATAAGCACTTTCTGCCTCAGCGTAGACCTGTCGCATGTCATTGTTGGGCTGAGACCATGCTGCAGCGGTTGATAGCAGCATGGTTGCGATAATGATAATATGCCAGTATTTTCTCATAATTCTTTCATATATAGGTTCGTGTACTCCGATTCGAGCATCGTGAAATGATCACTCGGAATAGGTATTATCTTCATTTGCGGTTGTAAATCTTTCCAACGTTGCAGATAGATTTCAACTTGCCGATTAAAAGCTTCGATATCAAGTGTCAGTTTATTGACTGCCAAGAAGGGATGCATGGCTCTGAAGAAAACAACATCACCTTTGAATGAAGGCATGGGCTGGCCATCAAGAAAGGAGATTACCCGTTCATGCTGCTTCTCCCATTCAAAAAGTTTCTGTTGTCGTTCTGGCGGCATTTGTTCGATGATGCTCTGTGAAGGCATCATCTGGCGTACTTCTTCGTCAGTACGAAGAGGTGTGTTTAAAACAAAGACCTTGGGGGATTGCCCTGTCTCTGCCTGCCATTGCGCAGCGCAACGATAAGCCAACTCTCCTCCTAAGCAATGACCTGTAAAGGCATAAGGAACCGCATTGCTTGGAAGCATGTCGTGCAACATTTGTACATATTTGGCTATAATGTCAGACTTCGTCAGATTACGATATTCTTGGTCATAGTAATCGTCAATAGATGCGAACAGGAATACCGAGTATTTCTCTCTTAATGCTTCAAAATAGTTGTGGACCTGATAAGGGGAGAATCCGTGAATAGCTATCACAATGGGCTTGTCGGGATCGTATTTGTTAAGCCACCGTCCAAAAGATAATTCCTGACCAGAAATATTGCGTATAGTCTTATAGTTTAGGATATCATTCACCATCAGTCTTAAACCTTTTTTCTCTGCCAAAGAAGACAACTTGATGGCATCAAGGGACGAAAGACCAAGAAGCGTCAAATCGTTGGTTACACCAATATTATCGATTCCCAAGAGTGTTTTTACCAGGTCGAGAAGAATTTGTTCTTTCTGGTTTGACGGCTCTACGAGCGTGTCAGTAGTATTAAGTAGCTTACTAACAGATTCATTCAGGCGATGACGGTCAATTTTCCCATTGGGTGTCTTAGGCATTTGATCTATTTTAAACAATTGGCTGGGTACCATATAACTGGGCAGCTCTTCCGCCAGTGCTTTCTGAATATCTGGTAATTCTTTATTATTTTCAGATGTATAAAAGGCAACAAGAAATTCGACATTTCCTTGTTTATGTACAACAACAGCTGTGGAAATCACACCAGGACAATGACTGATCTTATTTTCTATCTCTTCCAGTTCTATCCGATAGCCATGTAATTTGACTTGATTGTCAATGCGTCCAATGTATTCCAGCAAACCATCCTCGTTCCAACGGACCAAATCGCCAGTGCGATACATTTTCTGGTCACTTAGGAAAGAACAGTTAACGAAGCGTTCCTTTGTCAGTTCTTTCTGTTTCCAATATCCGCGAGCCATCTGTCGACCTATGAGACAAAGTTCACCGACAGTTCCTTGAGGAACTAAACGCCCTTCGTGATCAACAACAACAGAGATACTGTTGGGTACAGGCCTTCCGATAGGAATGTTATTACTCTTTTCATCCTGATTCAATATATAATAGGAGGAACAAACAGTAAACTCTGTTGGGCCGTAGCCGTTAATCACTTTGGTGGTTCTTGTAGGAATGTTGTGCATTTTTGAACCTCCCAGCATCAGATATCTGAGAGTAAGACTGGAATTACTTAGTATCTCAATGCCGAGTTGCGTACTCAAAGTAAGTCCCGTTATTTTGTTCCTGATGAAATAGTCTTTCATCCCTTCTATATCGTGACGCAACTCAGAAGAAAGAATATGAACTTGCGCACCCTTGACAAGCGGTGACAATAGGTCGTCGAGCGAGGCGTCAAAACTAAAACTTGCATGCTGTGCACAACGCTCCTCTTGCGTCAGATGCAGAAGGTTCGTGCGGTATTCCAAAAATGCACGCAAGTTTTTATGATCAATCATCACTCCCTTAGGCCTCCCTGTCGTTCCCGATGTATATATCATGTAGGCAAGTCCTGAAGGCTGTGCAAAATTGACGGGATAATCCAACTGCTCATTGAAATAGAAATCATCCATGAGCAAATGCTTCTCTCTTGGGAAATACTGCTCTGTCTGTCTATTCTTTAATAAGGTGGCAGTAGTGATTAATATGTGTGCATCGGAATCTTTCAGCATCATGGAAAGACGCTCCTTGGGATAATCGCTGTCAAGAGGAATATAGGCACCACCAGCCTTGAATACAGCGAATATAGCGATAAGGAACTCTTTGCGTCTGGGAAGCATAATGGCAACGAAGGTATCGGTGTTGACTCCCTTTTTCCTTAACGTTGTGGCCAATAGGTCTGATTTGCGATCCAGTTCAGCATAGGTAATTTCTGAAACCTCATCAACTACAGCAATGTTTTTGGGGGTAAGTTGAACTTGGCGATGGAATAAATCTACAATTGTTTCTGTTTGGTCGTAATCTAAATGTTCGCCAGTTCCTAATGATAAAATGGTCTGTTGTTCCTCATCCGTTAAGATAGGAAGTTCACAGAGACGTTTGTTCTCGGATTCAGAATTGAGGAAACCTTTAAGAATTGTATCATAGCAATGCATCAGCCTTTGGATATATGACTGAGTGTATTCGTTGCTATGGTATTCGGTATGCAAAACTAATTTGTTATTGTTGCGTATGATTTCAAAAGCCAAATTTTCTCCCGTAGCATTCTCCATCAAGGGCTGATGGGTAAACAATGCACTATCACTGGGTTTTAAGTCATCTTGGTAAGCGAACAAGATATGGCTGTTGATTGCATTGTTCATGGCTTTGATTTCTGCAAAAGAGAAAAGACTATTGCTCATACTGCCCATCAGCTGTTGCTTTGAGGCCTGAAGCAAATCCTTGACAGTCGTTTCTTGATTCCATTTGATATAGAATGGCAAGGTCTTGACGAGCATAGTCATCGTCCGTTGCGTCTTTAAGTCTTGTCGCCCTGAATAGATTGTGGCAAAAAGAGATTCCTGTGCATGCGTGTTGATACCTAACAGATAGCCGAATACGGTGTTTGTTAGCACGTTAGGTGTGACATTAAGACGATTGCAAGCCTCCCTCAAATGATTGTAGTCAACAGTCAGTTCCAGATGTTCTTGTCCATAAGTGATTTGCGAATCCAGCTTCTCTGATATGGGAAGAGATGAGACTTTTATATCTCCAAACTGTTCCTCGTACCACTTTTGGGCAGCAATGTATGCATCAGTCTTACGTAATGAGTCCTCTTCCAAAGCAACTTCATATCCTGAAAAATCTTCTTTTTTGACAGGTAATTGCTCGTAAGCATCTTTTAAGTCTTGAAGAAGAATATTAAAAGACATGCCATCAAAGATGAGATGATGGAAGTCCATAAACAAATACTGTGCTTCCGGTGTCTTTAGAAGACGGATGCGATAGAGCCTATCATTAAGTAAGTCGAAAGGATAAATCAGTTCAGACATCAAGTCGTCAAACTCCTTCTGTGTTAATGTTTCCACACTTTGATGGTAGCTCTCTGTGGCATTTCTCAATTGTCTTGGATTCCCGTGACTGTCTATCAATAACTTGGTATTAATATATGGATGGGCTTCTACTACAACTTCACATGCCTTGGAAAGTCGGTAAATGTCAACTGTCGGCTTTAGTTGAAAAAGCATTCCGTTATTATATGCCACTTCTCCTTGACGTGACATACACTCCGCATAAATACCTAATTGAGTCTGGCTAAGTGGATAGTCTTTCTGTATCTCGTAACTGAATTGTTCTGTGTGCGTGCATGCTTCAGCAATTTTCCTTGGTGTGCGATTCTCATATATCACACGGGATGAAAGCGTGAGATTTGGACATAGTGTCTGTATCTCCATTACTCTGATACTATCGCCGCCGAGTTCAAAGAAGTCATCATCGATACCGACGCGGTCAATAGACAACGTCTTTTCAAATGCATTGCAGAGTTGATGCTCAATAGCATCTGTGGGTTCTGCGTATGGTGGTCGGATGATACCCTCTGTTTTAATGGTAGGAGCAAGCAGTGCCTGGCGGTCTGTCTTTCCGCTGGGAAGAATGGGGAAACGCTCCATCCTCACGAAATAAGCAGGAACCATATATGTAGGCAGTTTGGCGAGCAAATACTCACGGATGGCTTCTTCCGATATGTTGCTGTTGGCTATATAGTAGGCACATAAGAATTGCCTGCCTTTAGTGGTAAACCCCTTCACAACGGCATTCTTTACCCCATCAACCTCCTTGATGGCAGTTTCCACCTCACCAGGTTCTACACGTTGGCCGTTAATCTTGACCATCCAATCCTGGCGATTGACAAACATGAGATTGCCATCTGGTAATTGGTAAACAATATCGCCCGTGTGGAGCCATCCGCCCCGATAGAGGTCTTCTGTTAGTTCTGGTTCCTTGTAATAGCCAGAGGCAAATGGGCCACAAACGCATAATTCGCCTTCTTCACCTGGTGCGACAGGCTTCCCCTCCGTATCCAATATGCAGTATTCTACATCAGCATCTGGCTTACCGATGGGTGTGTTATCGTATTTCTTATCCACATAATAGGAGAAGATAGCACCTCCTGTCTCTGTCTGTCCGTAGTAGTTATATATCTTGTAATCTGAAGAGCTTATCCCTGATAGTCGTTCTGCAGCAGCAATGACAACTTTCAAATAGGGTGACTTGTTGCTGAAGTGAGCGAGTATGGAGGGAGGCATAAACACATACTCTATCTGGTGTTTTGCCAGATAGTCTTCCAACAGTCGAATATCCTTAATGATTTCTGTTGGAATGATGTTGGCTATACCGCCTTTGGCAATGATGGTAAATAGTTGTTTGCTGACAACGAAATACATGGGAGCAGTAATACCCATCACCGTAATGTTCTCGTCATCAATGATGGATTCATCTGTTGGTGAAATCCTATAAGATGCGAAAGTACCCATCACCGCTTTAGGGACTCCAGTACTTCCTGAGGTATAGAACAGCACATTCGTATCATTCTCCTGAGGAAGTACATAGCTCTCTGTAGGTTCGGTGTTCTTCATTGCCAGAATTATCTCGTCATCAATCAATAAAGGAGATTGGCAATGATGTATGATATAATCGATACGTTCTTGGGGGAATTTTTCACCCATAGGGACGATGGCATGGCCTGCTAACCAAATACCTATTTCAGCTGCCACATATTCCATTGAACTCGGCAGACAAATACCGATAAAAGAGTGGGGTGGGTAATTCTTTTGTTGCAAATAACCTGCCACTCTACAGGCCATGGTAAGGAGTTGTCTGTATGTGGTCTGTCGTTGGCCATTCTGGTCAACGACAGCTATCTTGTCTTCATTTGTCTTGAATGAATCTAAAAGCCTGAGAATAAATTTTGCGTCAGTTGTCTGTGGCATTCTTATTTCTTAATAGGTATACATAGAACAAAGGTTGTTCCTTCTCCTTCCGTCGAATCGAAAGAGATGGTACCGTGATGTCTGTTCTCGACGATATCCCGAGTGATGGACATACCCAAGCCTGTACCTTGTCCTACAGGTTTTGTGGTGAAGAAGTTCTCAAAAAGACGCCGTTTGGTTTCTTCATTCATGCCTTCGCCATTGTCCTTCAGTGTGATAACGATGTTGTTGTCAGCCTGCTTGACAGAGATGGCAACCTCGGGTTGGTAGTCGTCGCCTGCCGTTTGTGACTTGTTCCAGACGGCATAGCTGGCATTGTTCATGAGGTTCAGAATGGCTCGGCTCATGTCTTGTGGAATAACCATTATCCTCGGCAGTTCCTCTTGGTAGTCCTCATGAATGGTGAGGTTGAACCCTTTGTGGTTAGCGCGCATGGCGTGATACGACAACCATACATATTCCTTCACCAATTTGCAGATGTCAGTGGGCAGCATTTCGCCCTCTTTGCCTCGCGATACTAATAGGATGCCTTGTATGATGCTGATGGCACGTTCGCCGTGCTCTACGATTTTTCCCATGTTCTCCTTTAGGTCGGCAATGATGTCTTCCACCTCTTCACGATCGTCGTCAGAGAGTTTCTCTTCATTGTCTTCCATGATGTCGTTCAGGTCGCTAAGCAACTTGGTAGACATCTTGCTGAAGTTGATGACAAAATTCAGCGGGTTTTGTATCTCATGGGCAATACCTGCACTCAGCATGCCTAAAGATGCCAGTTTTTCCTGTTGTTTCAACCGCTGCTGTAAGATTTCTATCTCCTGTTCCATAACCTATGCTATTGGTAATGTGATGATAAATTCTGTATATTCGTCCTTCACTGATTCCACCGTGATGTCGCCATCGTGGTTCTGTATAATTTCACGACTGAGGTAGAGGCCCACGCCAGAAGCTTCACCCGTTGGTTTGGTGGTGAAGAAGGGGTCGAAGATTTTGTCGATGATGGTCGGCTCTATGCCGATACCATTGTCGCGAATGGCAATGGTAATGGCGTTGGGGTGCTGCTCCACCTTGAGTGAGACGACGGGTTCGTAGGTAACGCGTGCTGCCTTCTTGACGATGGCATATACCGCATTGCCCAGCATGCTCATGAAGGTCTTGCTCAGCATCTCGGGGTTGGCATTGATTGTCAACTCCTGACTGGGTATAGTGAAGTCTATCTTGATATGGTGGGTAGCAATCTCTTGGGCATAGTACTTCTCCAGCATCTCCTTGTCCTGCTGCAGCAGCGAGGTCAGATTCATGCTGACACGTCCGCCAGAGCGGTCTTTCAGCATCTCCTCCATGGCTTTCAGCGTGCGTGTCGTGTTGGCACCGTGCTCACCAACTTTCTCCAGGTTGCCTTTCAGCATGTCCAGCACGTCCATGGTGTCCTCGTAGTTGTCCTGATCCATGTGCTCCTTCTCGTCTTCGATGTTGGCAGTGGCGTCTTTAACAAGTCCTTGTGACAGCTTGGCAAAGTTGTTGATATAGTTCAGTGGATTCAGAATGCGGTCTATCAAACCCTGCGTCAACTTACCCACCGTAGCCATTTTCTCCAGTCTTACAACCTGTTGGGTGCGTTCTTGTACCAATGTCTCCAGTTGTTGCTTGTCGCGCTCCAGACGATAGAGGCGCCAACGCATCAATGCATAGATGAGGACGCCCAGCAGTACGAGGTAGAGCAAAATCATGTACCATCGCATATAGATGGGTGGTGTGATGGAGAATGCGATGCTTACGGGTTCTGTGATACGGCCAAAGGCGTCGCGAGCCTGAACTTCGAAGATGTGACTGCCTGCCGATAGGTTGGGGTATTCCTCGTGGGTGTCGTTGTCCCATGTGCTCCAACTACCATTGTCTAGACGTGTGCGATACTGAGTCTTCAGCAGCAACGAGTGGATGTTGGTAGAGAAAGTGAAGGTGATGTGTCTGTCCTGACTCGACAAGGTGGGCAGCTCAGCAGGCATTTTGCCATAGCCACCCCACAGTATGCTGTCACCACCGTGCAGATAGATGGAGCGTATGGAAAGGGTCGGCTTGACAGCCTTCACAGGGTCCTTGTGTATCAGACTAACCACGTTTACACCCTTGTCGCCACCCATCCACAGCAGGTCATTATCGTGTATCATTGCCCGAACGGAGAAGTTCATCAACGGATATGTCACGTCAGACAGTAGCTTCTGCTTGCTGCCGTCCTTCATGGCGTAAAGGTTCCTTCCTTTGTTGTCCGTCAGCCAGAGGTTGTCGCTATCGTCAGCATAGCTGAATGCAGGGTAGGGGAATGGCTCTGTTGCCGTTGACTTGACTACCGATACCTCACCTTTATATAATACCTGTGTGGCTATCTCGTCTTTGAGATCCTTCATTTGCTTAAACAGGCGCCCGTCCGTACTCTGCCAGATGTGTCCATAGAGGTTCTGCACCCAGATGGTGTGTTTGTTGTCACAATACATCTTGACGACTTTCTCGATGTCGCTAATCTTTTTGTGCTGTCGGGTGCCGTTGTCATAGAAGCAGATGCCATCCGCCTCGCCACTATAGAATCCGTTTCCGTTCACCAGCAGCGCCAATGTGTTGTTGGTGGTCAACTGAATTGCCTGATGGCTTGCGTTGATGCGGTATATACCGTCAGCGGTAGCTGCCAACAGGTCGTCACCCTGTTTGTCCAACTGCCAGCAAGCATAGGAAATGCCAGGCACCTGCTCGAAGGACTTTCCCTTCATTCGGAACAGTCCATACTGTGTGCCGGCATACAGCTCTCCTTGGTGTTTCAACAGCGACAGCACCTCGCCACGCAGTCCTTCATGCACGGTCAGGTGGGTATATACCGAGGGGAAGCCGATGCAGAAGATACCATTGTCCGTAGCGCCCCAGATGAGGCCATGCCCGTCGTAGGTGATGAACTTTACGTTGTTGGAACACAGGCCGTTGCTCTCCGTGATGCGGAAGATTTCCTTACCGTCTTTATACTGGAAGACGACACCTTCACCGTCCGTCGCCAATGCTTTGAGATTGTAGTCGCCCAACTGCTGGACTTGGTTGACATGAGCCTTTCCGATAAACGTCGATGGACCTGATGATGGTACCTGCGCTCCTTGTGCCCAGATGACGTTATTTTTATAGATGGTGTATATCTCCTTGTCGCTGACCAGGAAGTACACCTTTCCGTCACGTTCCCATATCCACTGCACCTCACCATGAAAGGCATCTTTCTTGTTGATGCTGCGCAACTCCGGACAGCCGTTGGCTTTGAATCCTACATAACCGATGTAGTTGTAGCCGCCCGTCCAGATGGTGCCTTTCGAGTCGCGGAAGAGAGCCGTTACGCGGGTCACGCCAGGCGTATGCAGCATGTGCCACTCTGCGTGGTCGTAGTACAGCAGACCTTCGAAGTTGGCCACGTAGACTGTTCCGTCGTCGCCCGTCATGATATCGAAGTTCTGATTGTGGCCACCATATTCTGTGGCAGGGTAGTTACGGATAAAAGGTATACCCTGGCTCCAGCCGGCAGTGGCCATGAGTGACAATAGGATGCTCAACAGCAGTGTTCTCATAGGCGGGCCTCCTTTCCTATGAATGGTTCGTACGGAATGTTTCGTCCTATGTAGTAATACCATTCTTCTCTTGTCAGATTTCTCTTAATCTTCTTTTTCAGCATTTGGCGCATCATCGGCACAGAGATGAGCGACTCGGTGAGTGTACCGTTCTGGTCACCGCACCAGAGGTACTCTTTCTTCTCGTCGAAGGTGAAGTTGAGAATCCAGCTGTTGGTCGTAATAATCGTCATAGGCTCTATCTTGGGCTGGTCAGCCAGCCACAGGTTGACTCTGCCGTCGTAGCTAGCTGAGTAGATGCGCCAGTTGATAATCTTGAGTTTGGTGACGCGCGAGCGGTGGCCCACCATCTTTTGCATCTGTCCTTGGGGGTTGATGTAGTAGATGGTACCGTCGCTCATACCGTATGTCGTAATGTTACTGATCTTATTGCTGGCATAGGCTGTCACCTGTCCTTTGAAGGGCAACTTGACAGTCTCTATCTGGTCGAAGCTTTTCACAATGTGCTTGCGCCCCCTGTCGTCGAAGATGCAGGGATAGTCGTCTGCGAAACAGACGGTCACGCTCTTGAAGGAGAAGGTGCGTGTGCGAGTAATGGCGCGGTTCTCAGTGTCTACCTGTGCGATGCCGTTTTCCCCAAACAGCAGGGCCTGTTTGCCGATAACCTCCATCGTCTGCAAGGCACCAATGTTGTTGACCAACAGCTCCGTTGTGTTGTGGTTGTCTATGATGAGGAAGTGTCCTGTGCGACTAATAGCATAGACGATGCCTTTCGTACGGTCAACGTACGTATCGCGGAAGTCGTAGGTGCTGTTGTTGACCAGCACTTCGGTAGAAATCTTGTCGTCTGTCTGACGGTGTTTCATCAGCTCGCCATAGCCGCTACATGTCACGAAATGGTTGGCTTTGTCATTAAAGAAGGCCACGTCGTAGATGCCTCCTTTGTGCGTGGTCCACTGTTGCTTACTCTGACTGGCAATAACCAGCGACTGATAGACAGATGATGTGTACACGTCGCCATTATATCGTGTGTTGAAGAGTTGCGAGGCGTAGGCCAGCAGTTGTGACAACTCTTGGTTGCCCGATTCTGACTGTTTGATAGAGACGTCACCCAGTTGGCGAGCTAAGGTGATGTAGCTTAAGGTGTCAGCGACACGCTTTTGGTATTCTGCTTTAGCACGCTGTTGTTCGGCGATGACACGCTCACTCTGGGCCACCTTTGATGCCTCTACTGCGCGGTGCTCCGCTTCCAAGGCATTCTGGCGCTCTTCCTCAGCGTTGCGGCGCATCTGTTCGGCGACGGCAGTCTGCTTCTCAGCCTCGATGCGCTGTTCGTCACTGATGCGGCGCTCCTGGTTGGCTATCTCCTCCATTTGCTCGTTGACACGCTGCATCACAGCAGAGCGCTTCGTCTGTTGGGTGAGAATGGCTATGCGCTCCTCCAATTGCTGCGTCTTCTCTTGCTCTGCCGCATACCATTGGTAGACAACCGCCACTCCTGCGCCCATGATAAGGGCAACACCGACGGCTATGAGGGTGCTTGTCTTGCCGTAGAATTTCATGCTTTACGTGTGAGCGTCAGCAGCGTGATGTCGTCGCTTTGCGGAGCATTTCCTGCAAAAGCCTTGACGTCGGCCATTTGGTTATCGATGATGGCTTGACAGCCCTGTCCTTTCTGTGTAGCCAGAAAAGCCATCATGCGGTCATCGCCATATTCTTCGTTTGCTTCGTTCATGGCTTCGTTAACCCCGTCGGTATACATCACTAACGTGTCACCAACGCCTAACGTAAGCTTTTCGTTGGAGTAGGTGATGCCAGGTACGGCACCCACCATACAACTGGTACTTGTGGGCAACATCTCGACACGGCCGTCTGCCTTGATGATGACTGGTGAGTTGTGACCGCCATTGCTATACTCCATCTCACCCGTCTTGACGTTGTAGATGGCATAGAATACGGTGACAAACATACAGTCTACCGACTCTTTGCTGAGCAAATCGTTCGACTTTGTCAGACACTCGCCAGGGGTGAAGCCCTGAAGGCCGATGGTGCGTATCAGTGTCCTGCTGACAGCCATGAAGATAGCTGCGGGAATACCCTTGCCGCTAACGTCAGCCATCACAATTCCTATGTGGTCTTCGTCGATGCGGAAGAAGTCGTAGAAGTCGCCGCCCACATCCTTGGCAGGTGTCATCTTCGCTGCCAAGTCCAACTCATGGTCGTTCTCTGGGAAAGGCGGGAAGATGCGGGGAAGGATGGCCTGCTGAATTTCGGCAGCCACAGCCAGATCTGTCTTCAGTGATTCCAACTGGACGTGTTCCTGTTGCGACATCTTGATATAGTTAATCTGCTCAATGGCTTTCTCGATGGTGATGCTCAAGTCGTCCAGGTCAATGGGCTTCGTGGCAAAGTCAAAGGCACCATTGTTCATGGCCGACCTGATATTGCCCATATCACCGTATGCTGACACCATGATGCACTTCATGGCGGGGTTCTGCATCTCGTTGATCTTGGTCAGCAGTGTCAAACCATCCATTTCCGGCATGTTGATATCAGAGAGGATGATGTTGATATCTTTCTCTTTCAGCATGAGGGTTAAGGCTTCCAAACCATTGTGGGCAAAGAAAAACTCATACTCCCCTTTGCGGATCTGGCGTCTGAAATATTGTGTCAAAAGCAATTCGAGGTCCATCTCGTCGTCGACACTTAGAATTTTAACTGGATTCATGTTGTTTCGTTAATATTTATAATTTAGGTGCAAATATACACATATTTTTATAAATGGCAAAAAAATAACCGAAGTTTCCATATTTTTTTGTATTTTTGCAGACGGAAATGAAGACACTGCATATTTTCAATCCCGAACACGAGATTGCGTTGGCTGCAAATCTGGCGCATTTTACTCCACCTCATGCAGCCAGACAGCTGAAGGCCGACCTTGGGTGGTTGCCGGCTTTGTGGGCTGACACAGACGACTATGTGCTTGTAGAACACGCTGAGGCTTCACGCAAGAATTACGAACGATTACGCCGAAGACTGGGACGTCCTTTCACCATGTTTGTGGATCGTAGTGAGTTGTCCCACTTGGATGTACAGCAAGTGAAACCATGGGGCTGGGATGCCGCTTTAGTCACCGATTTGTGCCGATGGGGCTTGCCTGTCCGTCTTTTGCCAGAGACTTCCCGTCTGGATGGCTGGCGCCAACTGGCTCACCGTAGAACGTCCGCTCGCTTGCTGTCCTCGTTACGCTTAGAGGGTACTGTTGGCGAGGCTGTAGAGTGCAGCGACGTTGAACAAGTGGCAGCGTGCTTGTCGCATTGGCAGCGCGTCGTTGTCAAGGCGCCGTGGTCGTCGAGTGGGCGAGGTGTTCGTTTCTACGACACCGAGCGTCTTGGTGGTGATGGAAAATTGATGGTTGACAACTGGATTCGCAATGTCATCAAACAGCAAGGCAGCGTGATGGTAGAACCTTATTACAATAAGGTAAAAGACTTCGGTATGGAGTTTGAACGCCTTGCCAACGGACTGGTCTGCTATCAGGGGCTGTCGCTATTCCATACCAAGAACGGTGCCTACATCGGCAACCTGCTGGCAACAGAGGAGGCGAAGCGTGCACTGATAGCGCGCTATCTGCCGCTGGAACTGCTTGACAACATCAAGCAAAGGATTATCGACAACGTACAGTTGGACGACTACCAAGGTCCCTTCGGCATTGATATGATGATTGTCAATTCTCAATTGTCAACGGTCAATTCTAAATTATTATTGCATCCTTGCGTGGAGCTGAATCTGCGTCGTACGATGGGACATGTAGCGCTGAGCCTAACGCCTACAGACGATGACATTCGGAAGGTGATGCACATAGAACTGACAGATCATTATAAGCTGCATATAAGAAAGGCTCAGTAGAGATCTCTACTGAGCCTTTATCTTTCTGTCTTGTTGGTTGCTTATTTCGCCAATTCGCTCTCAACAAACTGCTTGAGCTGCTCGCCACGAAGTCCTCGACGCAGAATCTTTCCTTTCTGGTCGACGACGATGGTGTGGGGGATAGAGGTGATGTTGAACGTCTTTGCCACCTCATTGTCCCAATATTTCAAGTCGCTCATCTGTGGCCAGGGCAATTGCAACTTCTTGATGGCTGTTACCCATGAGTCTTTATCCCGATCGAGTGATACACCGACAATGCCCAGACCACGCTCCTTATTGCTTTCATAGAGAGAAAGCATAAAGGGCATCTCCTGACGACAGGGACCGCACCACGATGCCCAGAAGTCAATGATAGTAATTTTGTTCTTGCCAACCTCTGTCATAATAGAGAGGTTGCCACCCTCTGGCGTCTGTTGGGTGAAGTTCGGAATGGTAGCACCCTCGGCAGTCTTGGCTGCTTTACGAATGGTTGCCTCTATCTGTTTGATGGCAGGACGCTGGCGACGGTCGTCCGTCAGTTTCTCGATAAGACTGAGTCGCGTGCTGTTGTCTATCAACTCTTCTGGATAATACGTCAAGAGGAAGTAACCGAACTCGTTGTCGATATTCTTCTCCGTAGTCTCAACGACCACCTTCGCAAAGCGCTTGTTGAGTTTCTCTATCTCGTCCATGCCACGCTCTTGCACCTCCTGGGCGACATTGCCGCCATAGATGTGCTCTGCGATGCGGTTAATCTCCTTGCCGATAACCATCACTGAGTCGTTCAGCCGTTGCCACTCGTTGTTACACGGCGTACCGCCAACGCGTGATGCTCCCGGGGTGGCAGACAACTTGATGGTGATTTCGCCTGGCTCACGGATGAAAGCCGCATTGATCTCGTTCCTCGTGGCACTGTATACCATGCAGAGTGCAGTCTCCTCTTCGGCAGTACCCTTAAAGCTAAAGGTGTTGCCCTTCATGACAATGGTGTCGCTAGGTATGCCGTTGACCATGTCAGAAGTCAAGAACAGCGTGTCGCCATCATCCAGTCCATCGGCAGTTCCTACCAACTTATAGGTCTGCGACTGACATCCCGCTAAGACGATAGTGAGGAAGTTAAACAATATACTGGTCAGAAATACTCTCATTGTTAATCACTCTACGAATGGTTTCTGCAAACATGTCGGCAACGCTGAGTTGCTTTACTTTAGCACAACGCTGTGAGTAGGGGATAGAGTCGGTAAAGACAATCTCTTCGAGTGCAGAGTTCTGCACACGTTCACTGGCAGGACCGCTCATCACACAGTGTGAGGCACAGGCACGAATGGTTTTAGCACCAGCCTCTTTCATGATGTCGGCAGCCTTAGTGATGGTACCTGCAGTGTCAACCATGTCGTCGATGATGACGACATTCTTACCTTCCACGTCACCAATAATCTGCATCGTGGCTACGACATTGGCACGGGCGCGTGTCTTGTTACACAATACCAGCGGGCATCCCAGAAATTTAGCATACGTGTTGGCGCGCTTCGAACCACCCACGTCGGGTGAAGCGATGACCAGGTCTTCGAGGTGCAGGCTCTGTAGATAGGGCAGGATGACGCCCGATCCGTATAGGTGGTCTACGGGAACGTCGAAGAAACCCTGTATCTGGTCAGCGTGCAGGTCCATCGTAATGACACGGTTGACACCAGCAACACTCAGCAAGTCGGCTACCAGTTTGGCACCGATAGAGACGCGTGGCTTGTCCTTGCGGTCTTGACGAGCCCAGCCAAAGTAGGGAATGACGGCATTGATGGTACGAGCCGAAGCACGCTTGGCAGCGTCAATCATCAGCAGCAGTTCCATGAGGTTGTCCGAGTTGGGGAAGGTGCTCTGTACCAGGAAAATGTCGCGACCGCGAATACTCTCCTCGTAGGATACGGCAAACTCGCCATCAGAGAACTTCGTCATCTGAAGTTTTCCCAATGGACATCCAAGACTTTGACAGATTTTCTCAGCCAGGTACTTTGTAGCAGTACCTGAAAACACCATGTAGTTATTGTTTGAGCTCATCTTTTGGGGTTATGATTTGTAGATTAACATTTACTATCCGATTGCTTTTCTGATTTTACAGAAGTGGTCTATCAGTGCTTGATATTCAAGTTCCTGATGAATATTGAAGCGGTTCCAGAGGTCGCCGCTGATGACAATGCCTCCGAAGCCCAGGTCCTTGACAGCCTTGATGGTATCCAAGTTCATGCCTCCCAGGGCATATACGTGGCGGTCTATCAGTCCCTTGTGCGAGGCCTCTTTCAGTTCGTCCATGGTGAACGAGGCTTTTTGGTCGGGCTCCGTCTGACTGTCAAAGATGTACTTCAGCATGACGTAGTCGGCATTTTTCTTGGCCTCTTTCAACAGGTTCAGGTGGGTACAGTATCTGCTGATGTTGCCCTTGTACCCCTTGGGGGCGGGTGTTGTCTCGTCGTTGATATGTATGCCGCGCAACTTATACTCCTCTTTTAAATAATAGTTGTCGTGCACGGTAATGCGCTTGCGGTATTCGTCGGGCAACAGCGTCAGCAGTCGCTCGGAATACATGGGTGATGAGTCGGGCTTGAAGAGATGCAAGTCGTCAAGTCCCGCTTCGAAAAGTGACGAGAGTATCTTGTCTTCCTCCACGAAGAACGTGGGTTGAGTCATCAATACGAGTTTCATCAGTTGGCTGCTTCAAATTCTTTTAAGAAGCGCACGTCGTTCTCAGAGAACATGCGCAGGTCGCTCACCTGATACTTCAGGTTGGTAATGCGCTCTACGCCCATACCAAAGGCATAGCCGCTGTAAATCTTAGAGTCAATGCCGCACTCTTCCAGCACGTTGGGGTCTACCATACCGCATCCCAGGATTTCTACCCAGCCGGTATGTTTGCAGAATCCGCAGCCTTCGCCACCGCAGATGAAACATGAGATATCCATCTCGGCAGAGGGCTCTGTGAAGGGGAAGTACGACGGACGCAGACGAATCTTGGTGTCGGCACCAAACATCTCGCGGGCAAACGACAGTAAGACTTGCTTCAAGTCAGTGAAGCTGACGTTCTTGTCGATATACAATCCTTCCACCTGATGGAAGAAGCAGTGCGCACGGGCAGTGATGGCTTCGTTACGATAGACACGTCCTGGACAGATGACGCGGATGGGAGCGGTTAGTTTGCCGTCCTCGGTATGCATCTGCTCCATAACACGGGCTTGTACACTCGATGTATGCGAGCGCAACAGAATATTCTTGGTAACATCATTGGGATGCTGCGAAACGAAGAAGGTGTCCTGCATGTCGCGGGCAGGATGGTCGGCAGCAAAGTTCATGCGGGTGAACACGTGCAGGTCGTCCTCCACTTCCGGACCGTCGGCAAGCACAAAACCCATACGTGAGAAAATATCAATAATCTCGTTGGTGACGATGGTCAACGGATGGCGTGTGCCCAACTGAACGGGGTAGGGAGTACGAGTCAGGTCAATGGCCTCGTCGCCCGACTCCTGTTCAGCACACTGCTCGCGCAACTGGTTGATGCGCTCGGTAGCCAGCGTCTTCAACTCGTTGATTTTCATACCTACCGTCTTCTTCTGGTCTGCCGCAACATTGCGGAAATCATTCATCAGAGCGGTAATCTCACCTTTCTTACTAAGGAACCTCAGTCGCAACTGTTCTACCTCGTCGGCATTCTTAGCACTCAGTGTCTGTACTTCTTTCAGAAGCTCGTCTATTTTATCAATAATCATAGCCTTTTTTTGATGTATTTCTCAAATTTTGTTGCAAAGGTACAAATAAATTAAAAATAAAAGGTGAAAAATTAAAGATTATTTGTATCTTTGCAACAAAATTTTGAGAGAAGATACAAAAATGAGTTCACTCATGAGACTTAATGGTATTATTTTGGTTGTTGTGTTGGCACTGCTGACGGCATGCGGCGGCAACAAAGGAGCACAGGTTGCTGAGGAAGTCCCTGCCGACTCTGTTCTTAATGATTCACTTCGTAACGACTCCCTCCAAGCGCTGGTAGAAGACTATCCCATGCCTAAGGCTGCCGATGAGCTCTTCGACGATTTCGTCTACAACTTTGTCGTCAACCGCAAGTTGCAGATGGAACGCATCCATTTTCCGCTGCCTGCTGAACAGAACGGCAAGGTGAAGATGCTGACGAAGAACGATTGGAAGATAGAACACTTCTTCATGCGCCAGGGTTACTACACGTTGCTCTTCGACAATGAGAAGCATATGGAGATTGTCAAGGATACCTCCGTCAACCATGCCATCGTCGAGAAAATTCATTTCGATACGCGCAAAATTGAACAATACATCTTTTATCGTAAACGGGGGGCGTGGATGCTGACGAAGATACGCCATATCCCGTTCTCACAGGATGTCAATGCCACATTCCTCACGTTCTACCAGCAGTTTGTTACCGACAAGACATTCCAGGGCAACAGTCTGGCAGAGAGTGTCAAGTTCGTGGGGCCCGACCCTGACGATGACTTTAACGTGATGGAAGGTATCATAACCCCCGACACGTGGGAAGCCTTTGCTCCTGACCTGCCCAAGAAGATGATTTACAACATCATCTATGGTCAGCCCAAACACGAGGGAAACTCTAAGATTTTTGTCATGCGTGGTATTGCCAATGGCTTGGAATTGGAGATGACCTTCAAGCGCATGAGCGGTCACTGGAAACTCGTCAAGCTCACAACATAATGGTTGAAAAGTACGATTATTCTTTATTGTCTCACAACACATTTGGCATCGACGCCAAGTGCCGTCGTTTCGTGGAATACACTACGGTGAAAGAGGCTCAGGAGATAGCCAAACAACTGCAGGAACCCTATCTGTTGATTGGTGCTGGCAGCAATCTTTTGCTGACGAAAGACTTTGACGGCACAGTGGTTCATTCTGCTGTGAAAGGTATTGAGCGTCAGTCGGATAGCTGTATTCGTTGTGGAAGTGGTGAAGTGTGGGATGAAGTCGTTGCCTGGTGCGTAGGCCATAGGCTTTATGGTGCCGAGAACCTGTCGCTCATACCTGGTGAGGTAGGTGCCAGTGCTGTACAGAACATTGGCGCTTATGGCGCTGAGGTCAAGGACTTGATAGAGACTGTCGAGGCCGTCGAGATTGGTACTGGCCGTTTGTGTGTTTTCTCTCGCGAAGAGTGTCAGTATGGCTATCGCGACAGCCGTTTTAAACACGAGTGGAAGAATAAGTACCTCATTACTCATGTTGTCTACCGCCTGTCTGAAGATGAGAATCACCAGTCTACCGAGTATGGAAATATCCGTAGCGAACTCGACCGCCGAGGCATACAGGCACCCACCGCTTCGCAGTTGCGCCAGGTAGTCATCGATATCCGTCAGGCTAAACTCCCTGACCCACAGGTCACGGGCAATGCGGGCAGTTTTTTCATGAACCCTGTTGTCTGTCGCGAAAAGTTTGAGACCTTATTAGCGCAATATCCGGACATGCCACATTATTATATAGATGCCGACCACGAGAAAATTCCTGCCGGATGGATGATTGACCAGTGTGGTTGGAAGGGCCGTTCGCAGGGACGTGCAGGCGTCCATGACCGCCAGGCTCTCGTCCTCGTCAATAGAGGTGGTGCTACAGGTCAGGAGATTGTAGAACTCTGTGAAACCATCCGCCAAGATGTTCGTGAGCGCTTTGGCATCGATATCCATCCCGAAGTAAATATCGTATGAAACTGACATTTTTAGGAACAGGAACATCGTGTGGCGTTCCCACTATCGGTTGCCACTGCTATACGTGTAGTAGTACCGACCCTCATGATAAGCGATTGCGTTGTTCGGCACTCGTAGAGACTGAACAGACGCGACTGCTCATCGACTGTGGTCCAGACTTCCGCCAACAGATTATGCCGCAGCCTTTCCGCAAGATTGACGGCATTCTCATCACCCATGCCCACTACGACCATATGGGTGGCATGGACGACATTCGTCCCTATTGTCAGTTTGGCGAAATCAATGTCTATGCCGACCCCATCGCTCGCAAAGGTATGCTAGAGATGCTGCCCTACTGTTTTGCAGATCACCGCTATCCTGGTGTCCCTGCCATCCAGCTCCACGAGATTCACAAGCATGAGGCCTTCCGCATTGGCGACATCGACATTGTTCCCTTTCAGGTGATGCACCACGACCTGCCCATCTTTGGCTATCGCATTACTCCTCTTGCAAAGCATCCCTCCTCCGAGGAGGGGAATGGTGGTAGGCTTCCCTCTTTAGTGTATATCACCGATATGAAGACCATTGCCGAAGAGGAAATACCCTATGTCGAAGGTTGCGACACCCTCATCGTCAACGCCCTGCGCCAGAAGCCCCATCACTCTCACCAGACCCTCTGCGAGGCTGTGGACTTTGCCAACATGATTGGTGCCCGCCAGACGTGGCTCATTCATTCCAGCCACGACATCGGCCGCCATCGGGAGGTCAACGCCTCCTTGCCCGGCAGTATCCAGATGGCATATGACGGCCAGGTAATAGAACTATAAAGAGGAGGACATCAAGCTGAGATACATCATTTGTTAGAAAAAACAAGTATCACTGTCACGTCTAACATTCTGTAAGACTGAATGTTAGACGTGACACCATTTTTTTTGAGGGGACAATTCAAACGAAGGTTGCCGTATCAGCCTATCTCATACCTGTATTAGCTTATCTCGTATCTATATTAGCCTATCTCGTGTCTGTATTAGCTGTATAAGTGGAGAATTCTCTAGAGAATTTTTGCTAAGTATGGCTGATAAATAACTGTTTTAGGCTGATATAATATCAGAGTTTCTCGCAGAGTGTCCAAAATACTGGACAATGGGATACAGAAAAACAGGTGTCACACCTAACGCTCTGTAAGACTGAACATTAGGCGTGACGGTGACACGTATTTTAAGGTGTACTCTTCAGAAATCTGCTAATTATGTATTAGCTGAACTGCATTATCTGATGAAGTTCATGAACTGAGGACGCTCCTCACGCTGTGGAGCGGGATGCCCGTCGGCATGTATCTTGTGAAGCAGGAAGGCCATGTTGGTGGCGAGGGTTCGCATGGTCTGCATGCCCTCGGTGTCGAGCTTTACCTCGCCCTTGCCGGCTCCATAGGCGATGTTCCAATATTGGGAGGTCACTACTGGCATGTTCATCATCTCGAACATCATGTTCATGGTCTGGAGCGTAGCTGTGGCACCGCCACGACGACAGACGGCCAGCGCAGCTGCGGGCTTGTTCTGCACCAAATGGCCCGCTGAGTAGAACAGTCGCTGCATCAGCGAGAGGATGCCGCCGTTCGGCTGACCGTAATAGACGGGAGTGCCGACGATGAGTGCATCTGACTCTTTCATCTTTTCAGTAATGGCGCTGCACATATCGTCGTCGAAAACGCAGCCGTTGCTGCCGTTCTGCCTACAGCCACCGCAGCTGATGCACATGCGGACGGGCTTGCGGCCAATCTGAATGATCTCTGACTCTATGCCGTGTTTCTGTAACACGGTCTCAATCTCCTTCAGGCAGCAGAACGTGTTGCCATCTGTTCTCGGACTACCATTGACTAACAACACTCTGGGGGTCTTGCCAGCCTCTGTAGACTGTAGCATGGCTGACACGGGCGTTACGACTGCTGCGCCAGCGGCTGCCATCGTTGCTTTCTTGATAAAATCTCTTCTGTCCATAAGTATGGTTTATTTATGAGTCCTCTTGCTCTTCTGTTTAGAAAGAGATGTTTTTACTCGGCCTTGCCACCAAACTCGTTATACGACACGTTCTCAGGCTTCCACTTGTCCTTTGGGGTAGGCTGTTCTGCCGGATGGCCTATGGCGATGACGCACAGCGGAACGATGGTCTCCGGCAACTTCAGTACCTTGGAAACCTCAGCCACGCGGTCGTCCATCGGATAGCAGCCTGTCCATACGGCTCCGAGTCCGAGGGCATGGGCTGCCAGCAGGATGTTCTCTGTGGCTGCCGAGCAGTCTTGAATCCAATACTCCTGTGCCTTGCCCTGCATGGCCTTGTCAAGATTGCCGCAGACTACAATGGCGACACCTGCCTGTTTAATCATGCCTCTGCGACCAGCAAGTTCGGCCAGCTTCTCCTTGTTGGTGACAGCCACGAAGTGCCAGGGCTGTTTGTTGACAGCAGTGGGGGCGGCCATACCGGCACGGAGCATCGTCTCGATGTCGGCCTTAGTAACGGGCTCATTGGTGTACTGGCGGATGCTGGTGCGCGCCATGATACTGCTCAGTACGGGATTCATCTCCTGCTGGATAGCGGCCTCGATATCGCTCATCGGGTCCGTAGGCTCGTAACGCTTCAACACTCGTCCGTCGCGAGAGACAAGGAACTTGGTGAAGTTCCACTTGATGTCAGTCTTCTTATCGTAGTCGGCATCGCGCTTGCGGAGCATATCATCCATAAACTTGCCGCGCTGGTCGTTGGTATCGAAACCACCGAAGCCCTTTTGTGCCTTCAAGTAGGTGTAGAGCGGATGCTCGTTGGCTCCGTTCACCTCAATCTTGTCGAACTGTGAGAAACGAATGTCGAAGTTGGCAGTGCAGAACGAGTGAATCTCCTGAATCGTACCAGGCGCCTGCTCGCCAAACTGGTTGCAGGGGAAGTCGAGAATCTCGAAGCCTGCTTTTTCATATTTCTCATAGAGCGCCTCCAGTTCCTTGTATTGTGGCGTGAATCCGCAACGGGTGGCGGTGTTCACAATCAGCAACACCTTGCCCTTGTAGTCCGAGAGCGACACCTCCTGACCTACGTCGTCCATTACCTTGAAATCATAAACACTCTGTGCCGAAACAAATGTCGTCACCATGCTCAAACTCAATAATGCTAACTTGATAAATGCAGTAATTCTTCTCATCGTCTTAGTGTTGGTTTTAAGATTTGTAAATGATTATTATAAATGTTGTTATTATTCGGAAACAATGCATCTAATCTAAATGTGATGTCCTTTCTCATTTATCTGAGTGTCTGTTTGCTCGTTAATGGTAAATGGTCGGAAGAGCCGCCAACGAGGATGGTGACATCGTCTGGCTCCAGTCTCCAAGTCTGGGTCGTCTCATCCCAATGGCAGAGGTCTGAGCGACGAATGGGGATGGTCACGGCTTTGCGCTCGCCTGCTTTCAGCGCCACACGTTGGAAGCCCTTCAATTCCTTGATTTTGCCTGCGACATACACCTGCGCCACCTCTTCGGCATCGCGGTCGGAGGTGTTGGAGAGTGTGAAACAGACGTCGAAACCATCAGTTGTGGGTTTAACGTTCAGAGCACTATAGTCGAAGGTGGCATAGGAGAGGCCGTAGCCGAAGGGATAGGCAGGAGTAACATGCTTCTGCTCATACCAACGGTAACCTACGAGATCCTGCTCTGCATACTCGGCAATGAGTTGCTGACGGCGTTCATTGCTACGATTACGAGTGATGTCGACAAAGATATCGCCTTCGGTATTATTCTCGACGGTCTGAGGGTAAGTACCCATAGCGTAAGCCGGCACATCCTCCAGTTTCTTAGGCCAGGTCATTGGCAGTTTGCCCGATGGTGAGATTGCGCCCGTGAGGACTTCGGCAAGGGCTTGACCGCCCATAGAACCATTGAACCATGAGGCAACAAGTGCGGCAGAAACATCGCTGACGCTGGAGACGTCCACCGGACCACCAGATACAATGATTGTCACTAACCGCTTATTGGCTTTAGCGAGGGCTGCTGCCAGTTCGTCCTGACCAGAGGGCAGGGTGATGGACTTGCGGTCGGAACCCTCTGTCTCTACCTCGCGGTTGTCTCCCGCAAAGAAAATGACAAGGTCGGCATTCTTGGCTGCTTCTACAGCCTCGGCCATGAGTTCGCGGTCGGCAGGTTGAATGGGGTTGAGATGCTTGTTTCGGCTTTGGCGGTCGTAGCTCTTGTAGCCAGGAGCGTAGGTTAACTTTACTTGGTTGTCAAGGAGGGTCTGCAGGCCTTCGAGTGGTGTGATTTCACAACGGGTCTTCACGCCTGCCCCCACGCCGCCAAGTGCCATTTTGGTCACGGCATTCTCACCGATGACAGCGATGCGCTTCACTTTCTTCGTGTCTATCGGCAGCACCTTTTCATTCTTCAACAGCACGATGCTGCGACGGGCCACCTCTAAGGCGGTTGCCATCTCCTCAGCATTGCCTACGGGCTTGGTGTTGGCAACCTCTTTAGCAATTGGTTTCACTGTCAGGCGAACGCGAAGAATCTCTCTGACGCGCTGGTTGATGACAGTCTCGCTCACCTTTCCGGCCTTCACAGAGTCGAGCAGTGCCTGACCCATAAAACGGCTGCCAGGCATCTCTACGTTCATGCCAGCCGTCACGGCATCAACGGTGGAATGAACACCACCCCAGTCGCTGATAACCATACCGGGGAAACCCCACTGCTGGCGGAGGATGGTTGTGAGTAGTATCTGGTTCTCTGAACACCAACGGCCATTCACCTTATTATATGCCGCCATAACGCCCCATGCATCGGCCTCACGCACTGCCATCTCAAAAGGACGAAGGTAAATCTCGTGCATGGCGCGGTCTGAGATGCGTACATCGACGAAGCCACGAAAGTCTTCTTGGTTGTTCAGCGCGTAATGTTTCAGACATACTGCCGTGCCGTCGTCCTGCGCCCCCTTAGTATAGGCGATGGCGAGCATACCGCTCAGGATGGGGTCTTCGCTCAGATACTCGTAGGTTCGTCCGCCAGTGGGGATGCGCTGGATGTTGATGGCTGGACCGAGAATCATATCTTTGCCACGTAATCTGGCCTCACGGCTCATGCCCCGTCCGTAGGCGTAGGCCCACTCTGTGCTCCACGTTGCAGCCAGTGCCGATCCCGTGGGGAAGAAGGTGGCTGAGTCCGTTGTCAGGTGGGCGGAGTTCCATGAATGGGGTTCCATCTCCTCACGGATGCCGAATGGTCCGTCAGCATATTCCACATCGGCGATGCCTAATCGCGGAACGCCTGCTGAGGAAAACATGTTCTTACCATGAAGCATGTCGATCTTCTCTTCAAGCGTCATGCCTTTGATGATGTCGTCAATTTCTGCCTCATGACGGAGTAATTGGGACTGATACACTGGTGTCACTCCTTTCTCGACTTTCACTGTGGAGCTTTGTCCCCAGGATAGAGCTGCCAATAGACCAGAAGTCAATATTGCCATCTGCTTTCTCATATCAATACTCTTAAGTTTTATGTTAATAACAAACTCGCTTGGACTATGCCTTGCAAGAACGAATTACAATAAAATTGAATTCTTCTTAAATCTTGGTGCAAATATACGAAAAAGCAGGAATTATTTACTATATTTGCCGCAAGTTTATAATTTATTATAAATAAGGAACGACAATGAAACCGAACAAGAGGATATTTCAGAAAATTATCTTACCTTTGTAGCTCGATTCTGGAAAGAGTCTATGTGAAAGTTGAGGCATAGCCTCCACCTTCGCCCGTATAAATATTAAGCTTATGGGAGAATTGGTAGAAGATGAGTAGCCTTGTAATAGCCATATTCCTGTTGAGCATCGGGGCCAGTTTTGTGCAGCGCACTACGGGCTTCGGTTTTGGCATCTTCATCATGACGATGCTGCCGTTCTTCCTGCCTACATACGGCGAGGCCACAACGCTCTCTGGACTTCTGGCTATTACCACCTCGGCTGTCATCGTGTGGCGAATGAGAAGCTATGTCACTTGGAAACGACTTTGGCCGATATTGCTGACGTTTATTGTTGTATCGACAATA
>OMQN01000047.1 GCA_900313235.1 uncultured Prevotellaceae bacterium
TGATGGTGCGCCCAGCATAGTATTTGCCGTCAAACACGTTGCCCGTCAGCTGGATGCCGTTGAAGGTCAGCGTCACGTCGCTCAGATTGACCTTGTTGACGGTCAGCACGGTAGGATTACCCCAACTGTAGTACTCGGCCAGCTGCTGATAGAAGTAGTTGGTGCGCTTTTTGAGCCAGTTGCGGGCATTGTTGAGCTCGTCGTCGTAGTTGGGCCACCAGCGGTTAATGAGTTCACGGTGATAGGGATATTCCGTCTTGATGAGGTCGTACATCTCGTCCCAGACGGCACGCGTACCTTTCTCATTGAGGAAGTCGCCCATATAGATGGCTGCCCTGTCCAAGAATTCACGCTTGAAGTCGGCGTCCTCCATCAGTCGGCGGAACAGACGGGTGGCATCGTAGGTGTTACCCCAGTTTCTATTGGGGTCGTAGCCATTGTCGTACATCCAACGGATGGTGTTGTAGTCGGGCGCAGAACCATAGAGTCCCAGTCCGAAGTCGGTGTCCTTGGTAATCCAGCGCCACTTGCTGCCCTCAGTCAGTGGGCGCCAGATGACGATGTTGTTGCCGGGGAAGTCCTGGTTGTTGAAATACATGTTCTCCACCATCAGGTTGATATACTCCTGCCAGTCCATCCACTCGGCATATTCTGCCAACGTGTGGCCATGCTCGTTGTAGAAGTCTTTGAAGGCCTGGTAGTGGTCCATGGTACCCGCTTTCAGTTCCCAGTCGTTCTCTATCATGTCGATGTCCTCCAGACCATCGTAGTTGGTGTATATGTTGTCCTCGTTGGAGCGCTCACGGATGTTGAGCATACCTTTATACTCACCGTTGATATAAACGATGGCGGGGCGCCAGGCCTGCCAGTCGAGGTCTACGTGCTGGGCCATGGTGCGCTGGATGATGGCGTCGCGCATGTAGAGATAGTCGAAGTCGTTGCCCGCATTGCGCAGCATGAAACTCTTGAAGTCCTTCAGGCCAGGCTTCTGGTCGGGGAAGAACTCGTAGTTGAAACGCTTCTCGCCAAAGCGCTTGTTGGCATAGATGGCCAGCGACTTTCTGACTGAGCTGCGTGTGGCTCCACCGCAGATGCGCATCTCGCCTAACTGGTTGATGACGCTCTCCTTGCCTGACGTCTCGAAGAGCTCTATGTTCATCGGACGGCGCCAGTCGTATTCGTAGTTTTTCTTCTCATTGCTGTAGGTGCCATCCACGTAGATGCCTATCTTCGCATCGTTCAGGTATTTGTTGTCCGTTATGATGCTGACGACAGTCAGCGTGAGCGGACGGTTGGTGGGGAAGAAAATATACGAGTGGCAGGTGGAGCGGGGCGACAGATAGTCGCTGCAGAACAGTTTGGCACGCACCACTGTCGTGTTGTTGAAGGACAGGGGCGCAGTGTATTTCTGACTGGTAGCGGTAGGCTCCTTGCCGTCGAGGGTATAGCGAATCTCGGTACCTTCGGGAGCATCGTCGGGCAGTGACAGAGTCAACTGGCACATCTGTCCGTTTTCAAAGACCTGTCCTTTCTGACTGAAGATGGGCTCGCCCAAGAGGCGCTTGGCATTGACCACTGCGCCTGTATTGGCTTCGCCAGGTGTGGGCTGCAATTCGTAGCCCCACTGGTCGCCGCCGTCAGTCTCACGACCATAGGCAATGTTGGGTGCTGGTTGCTTGGCCATCTTCTCCAACTTGTCGACAATGTCGTCGCCTTTGAACAGGAAGACGTTGCCGTCTTTTCCCGACTCCAGGCGGAAGTCGGTATGCAGTGCTGAGACACCGTCGTCACCGCCTGCCTTGTCGCAGAAGATAACCACATGCTGGTGACTGCCCACCGTGATGTCGGGCAACTGCCACGCCTTGCTAATCTTCTCCTTTGTTCCAATCTTGTAGTCTTTCAGGGAGATGTCCTCCGAGGTAGGGTTGTACAATTCGACCCACGAGTCGGGGAAGTCGTTGATGTCGTCCATGATACAGTCAATGTTCGACTGCATCAACTCGTTGATGAGCAGGTGGTCTTGAGCTTGCGTGCTCAACACAGTGGTGAGGACTGTCAGAAAGAGGTAAAAACGTTTCATAGTTTTGGTATTTTTATTATTGTTATAGGAAATAGCTTACCTGACGCAGGAAGCGCCAGGTAAGCTTGAACATTAATCATTTCACGACGACCTTCTTGCCATTCTGGATGTATATCCTTCCAGTATGGGCAGTCTGTACCTTGTTGCCCAGCAGGTCGTAGAACTGGCTGTTGGCCTTTAGCTGTTGGCTGTTAGCTATTTCCTCGATGCCGGAACCTACACCGACGATAGGCTCGATGGCGATGTTGCCATTGGGCATCTGAAGGGTCAGCTCGCTGCTCTGTACTTCCTTGTTGACGGCTCCAGTGACCTTCCAACCAGTAACTGTCTTGTCCCCTTCCGTGACAGTAGCACTGAGCGAGATGGTGCGATCCTTGAAGTACTTGCCGTCGAACACCTTGTCAGACAGCTTGATGCCGTTGAAGGTAATCTCTATGTCACTTTTCTTGGTCTTGTTGATGGTCAGCGTCCTTGGGGTACCGAGGTTCCACTGGTTGCCAATGTGCTGGTAGAAGTAGTTAGGTCGACCTTCAGCCCAGTTCTTGGCATCGTTGAACTTGTTGGTGATTTCGCCACGATTGTCAGACCACCAGCCCCAGCCGGGATTGTACTTGTCGCGATGGGCTACGAACTCCTCCATGGCCTCTTCCTTGATGAGGTCTATCGTAGCACCTGTACCCTTGCCGTTCATGAAGTCGCCCATGAAGATGCAGCACTTGTCAATGAACAGGTTGCGTATGTCGTCATTCTCCAGCATGTTCTTGAGCAGGGTGGTGGCAGGAGTTGTGAAGGCCCAGTTGTCATTGGGATAGTTGTTGGGGTTGTAGAGCAGGTCGATGGTGTTAAAGCTGTTCTGTCGACCATAGAGGCCCAGTCCGAAGTCGGTATCTTTGACGATGACGCGGAAACGCTTGGGCAGATCGCCTGTGGCATCGTCGTTGGGGCGCCAGAATACGATGTTGTTGCCAGGGAAGTCGATGTTGCCGTAGAAGAAGTTCATGGCGATGACGTTCAAGTACTCGTTGACGTCTATCCACTGCTCGTATTCAGCCATGCTGTGACCCTTCTCACTGTAGAAGGCTTTGAAGTTGTTGTAGAAGTCTGCATCGCCCTCCTTGAATTCCTCTTCAAACTGGTCTACATTATTGATTTTCTCGTGCGAGATCTCAATGAGGTCGAGGTCTTCCAGACCGTCGTAGTTGCTGTAGATGTTGTCCTCGTTAGAGCGCTCACGGATGTTGAGCATACCCATGTACTCACCGTTGATGTAGAGCACGGCAGAGTGACCGGCTTGCCAGTCGAGGTCTACGTTCTTAGCCATGGTGCGCTGGATGATAAGGTCACGGAAGTAGAGGTCGCCGAAGTCGTTACCGCCGTCGCGCAGCGAGAATGACTTGAACTCGGTGATGCCAGGCTTCTGGTCGGGGAAGAACTCGTAAGAGAAACGCTTGTGGTCGGGGTCGAAACGCTTGTTGGCATAGAAAACCATAGACTTCAGCGCGTTGCCACGCGACTGACCACCCTGGATGCGCGTCTCCCCCAACTGGTTGAAAGCGCTGTTCTCACCTTCTGCGGGGAAGAACTCTATGTTGACAGGACGGCGCCAGTCGTGCAATTTCTTGTCCTCCTTGCTGTTGTTGTTGGCGAAGAGACCGATCGCTGCGTCGTTCAGATATTTGTCGTTGATTTGGACAGAGAAGATGGGGATGGTCATCGTTCTGGGGTGGAAGATGTATGACTGGGCAGAACTCATGGGCGACAGCCAACCGTCACAGCAAACCTTGGCACGAACTACCGTTGTCTTGGTGATGTTGAGAGAGACGGTTTTAGGCTGTTCCACAGCAGCATCTGATGGCTGAGGCTCTCTACCGTCGGTGGTATACACAATGTATGCACCCTCGGGTGCATCCTCAGGCAGCGACAGCGTGAGGCTGACGGAAGAATTGGCAGAGGAGACACGACCCTGTTCGCTGAAGACCGGAGCACCTAAGATGTGCTTGGCTTCACAGATGTTACCGCAGTTTGCCTCCCCTGGCGTTGCAGTGAGCTGGTAGCCCCACTCGTCGGCACCGTCAGTCTTACGACCGAAAGCAATGTCGGGGGCAGGCATCTTCTTCATGTCTGCCGGCAGACTGTCGACGACTTCCTGGTTGGTAAACAGATAGACGGTGCAGCCCTTGCCAGACTCTAGACGGAAGTCGGCATGCAGGCGGTTGTCTTCCTTGCCTTCCTTGTCGCAGTAGACGAGAACATAGCCATGGGCGGCCACTGTCATGTCGGGCAACTTCCAGGCTTTCTTCTCCTTGTTCTTGTTGCTGATTTTGTAGTCTTTGAGGTTGATGGCGGCATCTGTCGGGTTATACAGTTCTACCCATGAGTCGGGGAATTCCTTGATGTCGTCCATGGTGCACTCGATATTCGACTGCATGATTTCGTTAATGACTAAGGTTTGAGCATTCATGCTCCCACAGCACAGTGTGGTTAGTAAGAGTAATAATTGTTTCATGTTATTTAAGATGGTTGTGTAAATTTGCATGCAAAGGTAGTAATAATTCTTTGTTTTTTGTCATTTATTTCCTATTTTATTTGTAACTTTGCAACCTGAAATAAAGAATATGAAACAAGCAATGATTCTGGCGGCAGGTCTGGGCACTCGTTTGAAGCCTTTGACCGACACCATGCCCAAAGCTTTGGTGCCAGTAAACGGCACGCCTCTGCTCGACCTGAATATCCGTCGGTTGATGAAACAGGGCTACGACCGCTTCGTTGTTAACATCCACCATTTTGCGCAACAGATTGTCGACTATGTCCGTCAGCAGGACTATGCCCCATTGGTGCATTTTAGTGACGAGACGGAGCAACTGCTGGAGACGGGTGGTGGACTGAAGAAGGCGCAGAATCTGTTTCGTGACGACGAACCTATCTTGATTCACAATGTAGATATTCTGGACAATGTAGATTATGAGTGGTTTGCACGCCAGCATCAACCCGATGAAGATGCTGTGCTGCTGGTCAGCCAGCGCAAGACGAAGCGCTACCTGCTCTTCGACAATGCCATGCACCTGATGGGGTGGAAGAACATAGAGACGGGCGAAATCAAAAGTCCTTATGAGTATGTGCGTCGCACAGGGCTGTCTCAGCATGGTGAATCACTGAATATGTTTGCCTTCTCTGGCATCCACTCGTTCTCGCCACGCTTGTTCTCACTGATGGACCGCTTCCCCGACCGTTTCCCCATCATCGACTTCTACCTCAGCGTCTGTCACCGCTCACCCATCGTAGGTCTTGTCAAACAAGACTTGCAACTCATGGATGTTGGCAAAATTGAGACGTTGGATCAAGCAGAAAAGTTTATTCAATCAATATAATTACAATGCAAAAGATTATCATTCTGGATTTCGGGTCGCAGACCACGCAGCTGATAGGCCGTCGTGTGCGCGAACTCGACACCTTCTGTGAGATTCTGCCTTACAACAAGTTCCCACAGGACGACAAGGATGTTATCGGTGTCATTCTGAGTGGTTCGCCCTACTCAGTGCACGACCCAGAGGCATTCAAGGTCGACCTGTCGCAGTTTGTTGGCAAGGTGCCTGTACTGGGCATCTGCTATGGTGCGCAGTTTATCTCGCACACGCTGGGTGGCAAGGTTGAGAAGGCTGACTCTCGTGAGTATGGCCGTGCCCACCTGGAGACGGTAGACACCACGAACGCGCTTTTCAAGGGTTTCGACCTGCACTCTCAGGTATGGATGTCACATGGCGACACCATTACTGCCATTCCTGAGAACTTTAAGGTCATTGGCTCGACAAAAGACGTCAAGAACGCTGCGTTTGCTTCCACCCAACAGCCTGTATGGGCTGTTCAGTTCCACCCCGAGGTGTATCATACCCAGCAGGGAAAAACCTTGCTGCAAAACTTCGTGGTCGACATCTGTGGCTCAAAGCAGGAGTGGAGTGCCGCCTCGTTTGTTGACACCACAGTGGCAGAGCTGAAGGCTCAGCTGGGCAACGACCGTGTCATCCTCGGTCTCTCTGGTGGTGTAGACTCCAGCGTCGCTGCCGTACTGCTGAACAAGGCCATCGGCAACCGCCTGACGTGTATCTTCGTTGACCATGGCATGCTGCGTAAGAATGAGTTTACTCAGGTCATGGAAGATTATCGCTGTCTTGGCCTGAATGTCATCGGCATCGATGCTTCTGAGAAGTTCTTTGCCGACCTCGCAGGTGTCACCGAACCTGAGCAGAAGCGTAAAATCATTGGTCGCGACTTCGTGGAGGTGTTCAATGCTGAGGCTAAGAAGATTACCGATGCCAAGTGGTTGGCACAGGGTACCATCTATCCTGACCGCATAGAGTCGCTGAACATCACTGGCAAGGTCATCAAGAGTCACCACAACGTGGGCGGTCTGCCCAAGGAGATGCACTTGCAGCTCTGTGAACCGTTGAAGTGGCTGTTCAAGGACGAGGTGCGTCGCGTAGGTCGTCAGTTGGGCATGCCTGAGCATCTCATCACACGCCACCCGTTCCCGGGTCCTGGCTTGGCCGTGCGTATTCTGGGCGACATTACCCGTGAGCGTGTACGCATCCTGCAGGATGCCGACGACATCTATATCCGCGGACTCCGCGAATACGTCGATACGGATGGTGAGACATTATATAATAAGGTGTGGCAGGCTGGCGCTATTCTCCTGGCTACCGTACGTAGCGTAGGTGTCATGGGTGATGAGCGTACCTACGAGCATCCCGTTGCCCTGCGTGCTGTCACCTCTACCGATGCCATGACTGCCGACTGGGCACATCTGCCTTACGATTTCATGGCCAAGGTGTCTAACGAGATTATTAATAAGGTACGTGGCGTTAACCGCGTATGCTACGACATCTCGTCAAAACCACCCGCAACGATCGAATGGGAATAAGTCACTTGTGACAATAGACAGCATAAGTAAAAATAGAAAGCGCTGATATCATCAGCGCTTTCTATTTGTTTGTCTATCTGAACGAGTCGGTCAACAGCTTGATTTCAATCTGTGGACTGATGCGCTCGTACAATATATTATATACTGCATCGAGGATGGGCATATTGACGTGGCAGTGGCGGTTGATTTCCTTCATACACTTGGTGCCAAAGTAACCTTCTGCTATCATCTCCATCTCTATCTGTGCCGACTTGACGCTGTAGCCCTTGCCAATCATCGTTCCGAAGGTGCGGTTGCGCGAGAAGTTAGAGTAGCCCGTCACCAGCAGGTCGCCCAGATAACAGCTGTCAACGATGTTGCGCTCTATGGGGTGTACCACCTTGAGGAAACGTGCCATCTCCTGAACGGCGTTGGCCATGAGTACTGCCTGGAAGTTGTCGCCAAACTTCAGACCGTTACAGATACCTGCAGCAATGGCGTAGACGTTCTTCAGTACTGAGGAGTACTCAATGCCGATGACGTCGGTAGACGTCTTGGTCTTGATGAAGTCGCTGGTGAGAATCTCGGCAAACGACTGGGCTTTCTCAATGTTGGCACATCCTACGGTGAGGTAGGAGAGACGTTCCAGGGCCACCTCTTCGGCATGCGACGGACCACCGATGCATGCCAGATTCTCATAGGGTACGTCATAGACCTGATGGAAGTACTCTGAACAGACGAGGTTCTCGTCGGGTACGATACCCTTGATGGCGGTGATGATAAACTTGTCGCGAATGCGCGTCTTGAGCTTCTTTAGGTGACTCTTCAGATAAGGTGACGGGGTCACAAAGACCAGCGTGTCGTACTGCTGAACAATCTTGTTCAAGTCACTGGAGAAGAATATCTCGTCGATGTTGAAGTGAACGCTGGTGAGGTAGGCAGGGTTGTGCCCCATGCGACAGAAGTCCTCAATGCGGTCGTCGCGACGCATATACCATCCGATGTGGTGGGTGTGACCTACCACAATCTTGGCAATGGCTGTTGCCCAGCTTCCGCCACCGATAATCGCTATTCTACCGCAGTCGTACATATAGTCTTGCTGTTAGCTATTAGCTGTTAGCCTTCTCAATCCAAGCGGCTACCTCGTCAACAGAGGGTTTCTGCATGTCGAGCTTGTACTTCTTGACGATGTCGCCAATCTTCTGTTGCAGTCCCTGAGCCTTCTCTGTCGCAATGTTCTGCACGAGGTTGAAACCAGCCTTACGGAGTACGGGAACCCACTCTTCGCTGACGCCAATCTCAGCCCATTCAGCAGGGGTGCTCTGAGGAATCTTCTTCTCGGGCTTCATCTGTGGGAACAGCATGACCTCGCCAATAGTGAACTTACCCGTGAGCAGCATCACCAGACGGTCGATACCGATACCGATACCGAACGTAGGAGGCATACCATATTGCAAGGCACGCAGGAAGTCCTGGTCGATGATCATCGCCTCGTCGTCACCCTTGTCGGCAAGGCGCATCTGCTCAATGAAGCGCTCCTCCTGGTCGATGGGGTCGTTGAGCTCAGAGTAGGCATTGGCCAACTCTTTACCATTGACCATCAGCTCGAAACGCTCGGTGAGTCCGGGCTTTGAGCGGTGCATCTTGGTGAGCGGCGACATCTCGACAGGATAGTCGGTGATGAAGGTAGGCTGGATGAATGAACCCTCGCAGAACTCACCGAAGAGTTCGTCAATGAGCTTACCCTTACCCATTGTCTCGTCGACGTCCATACCTTTGGAGAGGCAGAACTGGCGAATCTCCTCCTCACTCTTACCGTCGCAGTCGAAACCGGTCTTCTCCTTGATGGCGTCGAGGATAGGCAGACGACGGAAAGGTGCGCGGAACGAGATGACGTTGCCGTCA
This sequence comes from uncultured Prevotellaceae bacterium, assembly GCA_900313235.1. Taxonomy (GTDB): domain Bacteria; phylum Bacteroidota; class Bacteroidia; order Bacteroidales; family Bacteroidaceae; genus Prevotella. The sequence goes on from OMQN01000047.1 coordinate 8,880, forward strand.
ATCTCTACCTCGGGTTTGCCGTTGACGGCGGTACATATCTGTTCGAGCATGTTTTCGGTAAAGGTCATACCCCACAGCAGGTCCTTGTAGCTGACATAGAGCTCCATGCAGGTGAACTCGGGATTGTGGGTCTTGTCCATACCCTCGTTGCGGAAGTTCTTACCCATCTCGTAGACACCCTCGAAGCCACCTACGATGAGGCGCTTCAGGTAGAGCTCGGTGGCAATACGCATGTACATATCCTGGTTGAGCGCATTGAAGTGGGTGATGAATGGGCGGGCAGAAGCACCACCTGCGATGTTCTGCAGAATAGGTGTGTCCACCTCCGTATATCCGGCGTTGTCAAGAATGCTACGCAGCGTACGGATGATGGTGGCACGCTTCAGGAAGGTATCTTTTACACCCTCGTTGACTACCAGGTCAACATAGCGCTGACGATAGCGCAACTCGGGGTCGTCGAACTTGTCGTAAGCCACACCGTCCTTGTATTTCACGATAGGCAGGGGCTTCAGAGCCTTTGACAACAGTGTGAGCTCCTTACAGTGGACGCTGATTTCGCCTGTCTGGGTACGGAATACGAAACCCTTGATACCAATAAAGTCGCCAATGTCGAGCAACTTCTTGAATACGGTATTGTACAACTCCTTGTCCTCGCCAGGGCAGAGGTCGTCGCGGGTGATGTATACTTGAATACGGCCTTTAGAGTCCTGTAATTCAACAAACGAGGCCTTACCCATGACACGACGGCTCATCATACGGCCGGCAATACTCACTTCGCGTGGCTCGGCATCGTCCTGAAAACTATCTGCGATTTCTGTTGAGAAAGCATTGGTGGGATATTCTGCGGCAGGATAGGGATTGATGCCCATTGCGCGCAATTGCTGCAGACTTTCGCGTCTGCCAATCTCTTGTTCACTGAGTTCTAAAACGTTCATATCTGTTCAAAAATGTCGAAATACGTTGCAAAGGTACGAATAAGTGAGCAAAAAGCAAAGGAAAAATCGGTTTTTCTTTGCTTTTTCGGGCGAAAGTGTCTTCTCCAAAGGAGAAAGATATGCGAAAACTATAAAAAGTTGATAAAAATATGCATAAAGTTTTGCAGATAAAAAAATATTTACTATTTTTGTCGCGTAATACTAGCATAAAACACAATTGGTATGATTCAGAATGCGATCAAAACACGCGTTGTCGGAGTAGACATCAGTCTGGAACGGACATCGATAGGCATTATCGATATTCGTGGAGAGATCATTGCAACAGATTGTTTCGTAACGTCTGAGCATCCCTACATCGGAGACTACTTGTCTGTACTCTGTGAACATATCTTGAATCTGGTGGAAGCCAACGGCGGCTACGAATCCATTCGCTCGGTGGGTATGTGCTCACCCAGCGGAAACTATCGCACGAGCAGTATTGAGAACGCTCCCAACATGCCGTGGAAGGGTGTCATCCCTCTTGCTGCCATGTTGCGCGACCGTCTGGGTATGGCGGTGGCTTTGGCTAACGACGCCCATGCGATGGCTGTTGGCGAACAGACCTTTGGCGCTGCTCATGGCATGCGCGACTTTGCAGTCATCTCGTTGGGGCACGGCATGGGTAGTTGCTTCTTCAGCAATGGTATTGTTCATTTAGGTAACGACGGCTTTGCAGGAGAGGTAGGTCATACGTGTTTTATTCCTAATGGCCGGCAGTGCGGTTGCGGCAAGCGCGGTTGTCTGGAGGCCTATACCGCTGCCAATGGTATTGTGCAGACTGCCCAGGAGATTCTGGCCGAACGGTCGGAACCTTCGATGATGCGCAACGTAGAAAGACTGTCGCCGAAAGTCATTCAGGACTTGTGCGAGTTGGGCGATGAGTTGGCCATCGAAACCTATCGCCGTACGGGTTACTACCTCGGTGTTGGTCTTGCCAACTATGCATCCATACTGAATCCGGAGGCTTTCGTCTTTACGGGGGGCATCTCGCTGGCAGGCAAATGGCTCTTCGAACCCGCCAATGAGGCTTTTGAGGAACACGTCTTCCATAACACCACAGGTAGGGTGAAGTTTATGGCTTCCACTCTCGAGAACCGTACACGCAACATGTTGGGTGCCAGCGTGCTGGCGTGGGGCGTCAAGGAATATTCGTTGTTTAAGTAGAAGGAGGTCGGACATGATTAACGACAAGGTAAAATCCAAAGTGGTAGGTATCAACATTGGTGCGTTAGAGACGGCCATTGCCATTGTTGACCTGCGTGGTAATATTTTAGCACAAGATAGCATTTCTACGCAGGACTATCCGAATGTGAACAACTTCGTCGAGGTGCTCTCAGAGCGTGTTATTACGCTCGCCGAGAGCAATGGCGGTTACGAAAATATCCGCTCGGTGGGTATGTGTGCTCCCAGTGCCAACTATCTCACCGGCTGTATCGAAAATGCTGCCAACATGCCATGGAAGGGCATCGTCCCCGTGGCAGCCATGTTGCGCGACAGCATCGGATTGGCTGTGGTATTAGGCAACGATGCTCATGTGACTGCACTTGGCGAGTGGGCCTATGGAGTTGCTCATGGTATGGACAACTTCATTGTTGTCACCTTGGTGGGTAGCGGTCTGGGCAGCTGTTTCTTCAGCAACGGACAGGCTCATCTGGGCAGCGAGGGCTTTGCCTGTGAGTTTGGACATACCTGCATGGAAGATGGAGGCCGCCTTTGTACGTGTGGTCGTAGAGGATGCCTGGAGGAGTATGTCTCTACGCGTGGCATTATCCAGACGGCTCGCGAAATGTTGGAGTCCAGCAGCGCCCCCAGCTCGATGCGTCAGCTGTCAGAACTTACGCTTGACGGCATTGCTGCATGTGCAGATCAGGGTGACGAACTGGCTAAGGAGGTGTGGAAGCGTACGGCTGAGATGCTGGGCAGGGCTTTGGCCAACTATGCCAGCATCATCAATCCGGAGGCTATCGTCTTGACGGGTATGCTGATACAGTATATCGACAAGATGTGGGATGTCATGGAAGAGTCCTTCTCACAGAATGTCTTTGGCAATATCCGTGACAAGGCGAAGATAGTTCTCTCCACCATCGACGACCATGAGCGCAACGTGCTTGGAGCCAGTGCCTTGGCATGGAAGGTCAAGGAATACTCGCTCTTTAAGTAGCTAGCTGTTGGCAGTTAGCTGTTAGTTATTAGCTGTTCGCTTAATATTTGAAGCTGGAGCCACCCAGGAACTCACGCATAATTGACGTGGGGGGTATCTCCTTGTCGCTGACGGGCAGGAAGTAGTGGATAAACTTCAGCAGTCGGTGTGCCTCACTATACTCAGGACAATTCTTGGGTACGCTGGAGAGGATGATTTCTGCATGGGTACGCAGCACGGCAAACTCGATGTTTAGCGCTGAGTTGAACATGGCGTCGGCAGTCTCCTGATAGGGGAATATCCATTTGTCTTCTGCCTCGCAGACGTTTTTCCACTGGGCTATGGTCTCCTGGGCAGTGAAGGCTCCCTTGTTGTAGTCGCGGATGATGCGGCGCAGCAGACGGTTGTCGTGTACGGGAATCCAGTTGTGGTCGTCCAAAGAGATGCTGGTCAGTGCCGAGATGTATATCCTGTATTTCAGTGAGTTCTCTATCTGCTGTGTCAGCAGTGGATTCAGTGCATGGATACCCTCAATGATGAGTACGGTGTCGCCTGCCAGCTTCAGCTTCTTGCCGTTCCACTCGCGCTTGCCCGTAGAGAAGTTATATTCCGGAACCTCCACGCGCTCGCCCTTCATTAGGCGGGTCAAGTGGTCTTCCAGCAGGTGGTAGTCTACTGCCTCAATGTTGTCGAAGTCATAGTCGCCGTTGGGCAACTTGGGGGTGTCTACACGATTTACGAAGTAGTCGTCGGTAGAGAACGACAGCGGGCGCAGTCCACACGCCAGCAGCTGGATGCTCAGACGTTTGCAGAAGGTAGTCTTGCCCGACGACGACGGCCCTGTGATGAGTACCAGTCGGATGGGATCTTTCTCCGCATGGAAACGGCGCTCGATGTCCTCGGCAATCTGCACAATCTTCTTCTCCTGAAGGGCCTCGCTGACCTGTATCAGTTCGGAGGCGTGACCTTTCAGGATGGCCTTGTTGACGTCGCCGGCATTCGACAGGCGCATGATGATGTCCCAACGGGTTTTCTCGGCAAACATCTCGTAGGTCTTGGGCATGTCGACCTTCTCAGCCAGAATGGTAGGATTGTTCCAGTCGGGCACGCGCAGCAGCATACCGTCGTGGTAGGGTTCCAAGCCAAACACCTTCAGATATCCCGCACTGGGCACCAGCGGACCATAATAGTAGTCGGCGGTGTCGCCCAGCGTGTAGTAGTCGCTATAGATTTGTCCGCTGGTCTCGAGCAGTTTCACCTTGTCGGCGAAACCGCGCTCAGCAAAGACGCGAATGGCTTCTTCGTTGGTCGCCTCCGTACGACGGAAGGGCATGTCGAGGTTGACAATCTCCTGCATACGGTTGCTGATGAGTGTCACGTCGCCATCCGTCAGTGCGTCGTTGTTCTTCTTCTTGAAATTACAATAGTATCCGCGCGAGATGGTGTGCTCGATGAACAGTTTCGAACCAGGAAAGACGTCCTGTGTAGCCTTGTAGAGCAGGAAGCACAGCGAACGGACATAGACACGGTGGCCACTGCCCTGACGGGCATCCAGAAATTCAACGTCGCGGTTCTGAAAGACTCTGAACTTCAGACCTTGTGAGGCGTTGTTCACTTTTGCCGAGACCACAGGATAGGGTAGCTTGATGTCGTCGGCAAACTCTTGGTAAATGTCCAGCAGTGAGGTTCCCTCAGGGAAACTCTTCGTGACGTTGTTGTTCTTGCAGCGGATTTGTAACATGGGGCTGTGAATTTTTGGCCACAAAAATAAGCATTTTTGCTGAAATAGCCAAATAAAATGTATTTCTTTATAGTGTTGATGCAAAATATTCCATATTATTTCGTATCTTTGCTGTCGTAATATAACAAGAGCCCTAAAACTGCAGTATGTTTGATATGATAGATGCCACTGGGTCGGGCTATAAAAGTGACCCCCGTATGCGTAACGTTGAGGCTGAGATGATTCGTAGCCATGAGTTGTGTCTGAAAATCTCGGCCAGAAAACCTACAGATCCTGATTATAAGAGTTTGCTGGAAGAACTGTTCCGATGTCAGATTGACGATAGTGTCGCTATTGTCTCACCCTTCTATTGCGATTGCGGATGCCGGATGACGTTAGGTAAAAACATCACCATCAACAAAGGTGCAACGATACTGTCTCCTGGCAGGGTAGTGATAGAAGACAACGTCCTGATTGGTCCAGAAGTCAAGATTACCACTGTTGACCACGACCTCTACGACAGGCACAACCTGTTCCATTTCGGACAGGTGACCATCAAGGAGAATGCGTGGATATGCATCGGTGCCGTCATCTGCCCGGGTGTGACCATTGGCAGGAATGCCGTCGTTGCTGCAGGTGCTGTAGTGACAAAGGATGTGCCAGACAATGTAGTGGTGGGAGGCGTTCCTGCAAAGGTCATCAAGCAGCTTGATCAGCATCCCAAATGACGGACAAGACATCGTCGCCTTGTCCGTCACGGAATAGCTTCATGGTTTCCTGTTCGGCCTTGTAGAACAGCATATCGTTTTCCCAATCACCAATCGGCTCGTCGTAGTAGCCATCATACTTTTCTGCATACAGAAAGTAATAAGAGGTGCCAAAATAGCGACTGGCGAGATACTCGTCACGGTCGTTCCATCTGGCGCATTCCGGATGGCCGAGTTTTCGCCAGAGCTCACTGCATCGGCGCAAAAGGTCTTCGTACTCTGTTTCTGAAATCACATCGCTGAGTCTTACGCGGTTGTTGTCAAACGAGGCATAGCGCCAGTCATCATAGTCTTTGCTTTCAATGCGTGTTGCCGTGAATCTCCATATCCTCAAGGCCCACCAGAGATGTCCAGTCTCTGCACAGAGGTCGCCTATGAGCACCCCCTTCTGATACTTTCGCTTACAACTCTCAGCACAACAGATTTGATGAATCGTTCGATTCACCAAATCCTTCAGCAGCCGGGTTTCGAGATGGGTCACGACACCATTGGGCATGCAGTGGCACACCCGATAAGGTATTTTTCTTCTCATGGGAATAGGTGTTTAGAATCCGATTTTTGTTCTCTGACGTGGCAGCTCTATAGGCACCACATCTTCAGCAGTCAGCATCAGCAGTTCCTCCTTGTCCTTGGGCTGCTGTTTCACGCATCTGCTGGCATGTTTGATGTAGATACGCTCCAGCAGGTTTCCAATGAAGCGGGCATTGCCCCAAGTGTCAGGATTGCGCATCTGGTATGCCTGTGCCAGGATGTCGCTGTATTTTTCCCATGCGGCAGCCGTAAACTGGTAATTATAGTCTTTGATGCGGCGCTTGGTAATCTCCTGCAACTCGTCGACAGTGAAATCGCTAAACTCGAACTTGTTGGGGAAGCGCGACTGCAGTCCAGGGTTGATGTCAAGCAACTTCATCATGGGTTCCTTGTAGCCGCAGAGCACAATAGCGAGGTCTCGCTGTGTCTCGTCTGCAAGGATGTTCATCAGCAGCTGGATAACCAGTTTGCCAGGATCGTTGTCGTTCCTGCCATTCAGCAGGTAGGCTTCGTCCACCATCAGCACACCCCCCTTCGCCATCTCCAGCACCTGTCTCATCGCCCGCTCTTCGTCACCCCACAAGGTACCGATGAATGTGCTGCGGTCGCAAACAACGACGTGCCCTTTGGATAAG
>OMQN01000132.1 GCA_900313235.1 uncultured Prevotellaceae bacterium
TATTTCTTCCGGCATATAGAGACCGCGGTCTTCTGCCAGTCCTTTAACCACCGCTTTCTGCAGGTCGGCGAGTGGTGCTTTACCGTTAGTGCTGTAATACTGCATATATTTGACAATTTGACTATTTACAATTTGACTATTGGATACTCATCAACGTTTTCATGAATTCGTCGAGTTTCAGCAGACCGTAGGAGCCGCTGACGCAAGAAACCTCATCGTACTGCTGGACGCTGTCAGCTTCGATGCCACGATGCCAGATGAGGAACGGTACGGGCTGACCAACATGGACCCGCTGTTCGACAGGTGTCAGGTGGTCGGGCAGTACGGCTATGCAGACATCCTGATCTTTTACCTTATTATATATAGGGGCGATGAGTCGCTGGTCGAGATACTCGATGGTCTTCAGTTTCAGTTCGAGGTCGCCATCATGCCCTGCCTCGTCGCTGGCCTCTACATGGACAAAAACGAAGTCGTCATGCTCCAAAGCGTCGATGGCAGCCTGTGCCTTGCCTTCATAGTTGGTATCGGCTAGACCGGTAGCACCATGCACCTTGACGATGCGCAGACCGGCATACTTGCCAATGCCTTGTATCAGGTCGACGGCACTAATCACCGCACCGCTCTTGATCTCCGGATATTGTTGCATGAGGGTCTGCATGGAAGGACGGTAGCCACCACTCCATGGCCAGATGCTGTTGGCCTGGCGCTCACCCTTGGCAGCCTTTGCGAGGTTGTAGGGGTGCTTTGCCAGCAGTTCCTGGGATTTTACAATCATCTCGTTCAGTAAGTCGGCCGTTTTCTGGGGAGTGAGACGGTGGGTGTCAGCGACGGAATCGCTGACCGCACTGTCTGGTTGCACCAGCAGGGAGCGCCACTCTTCGTTGGGATGGTCGTGGGGTGGAGCGCATACGATATGTTTGTTGCCCCCCTTGACGACCAACAGATGGCGGTATTGTATGCCTGTGATGAACTTGACACGTTCGCAGCCCTCACGACTGTTGATGGGCTTGGCAAGGTTCTCGTTCAGGTAGTCGATGAGCACACGAGCATCTTCTGTTTCCAGGTTACCGCCATTGTGCGTAATAATCTTACCATCCTCCAGTGTGATGATATTACAGCGGATGGCAAAAACGTCGTCAGTCATCTCATAGCCTATCGATGCTGCCTCCAAGGGGCCGCGCCCCTCGTAGACCTTATTTAAATCATAGCCCAAGATGGCCGTATTAGCCACCTCAGAACCAGGAGGAAACCCTTCAGGTACTGTGACCAATCGACCACAGCGGCCTTCACGTGCCAGCTGGTCCATCATAGGCTTATGGGCATGTTGCAGCAAGGTCTTCCCGCCGAGTCTTTCTACTGGCAGGTCAGCCATTCCGTCGCCCAGAATAATGATGTGTTTCATAAGGAACAGAAACCGGGCGGCTGAACCGCCCGGCACACTATTTAGATGTTAGCAATAGACATGATATTTGCGAAGACACCTGCAGCCGTTACGGCAGCACCGGCACCATAGCCCTGAATGAGCATGGGGTACTCCTTGTAGCGCTCGGTGGTCAGCAGTACGATGTTGTTGGAACCTTCCAGTCCGTAGAACGGGTGGCCGTAGGGAACCTCCTTCAGTGCCACACTTGTCTTGAAAGATGATGGGTCATGCTCGTCGGCCTCCATCGTGGCAACAAAGCGCCAGCGCTTGTTCTCTGCCTCCAACACCTTGCGACGCTTCTCGAAGTCTGCATCCAGCTCAGGCAGTTTGGCCCAGAAGTCTTCGATGCTTCCCGTGAAGTAGCTGTCGGGAACGAAGAGGTGTTTCTCTACATCAGCCTGTTCAACCTTGTAGCCAGCCTCACGAGTCAGGATGACCAGCTTACGGATCACGTCCGTACCGCTGAGGTCGATACGTGGGTCGGGCTCAGAGTAGCGTTGTTCCTTGGCACGACGAACCGTCTCAGAGAAAGGTACGTCGGCAGCAATCTCGTTGAAGATGAAGTTCAGCGTACCAGAGAGGATCGCCTCAATCTTCAGTATCTTATCACCAGAGTTGCACAGGTCGTTGATGGTACCGATAATAGGCAGACCAGCACCTACGTTGGTCTCGTAGCGGAACCATACGCCCTTGTCGCGAGCCGTCTGTTTCAGTTTCAGATAGCTGTCGTAGTCGCTGGAAGCCGCAATCTTGTTGGCTGCAACAACAGATATGTTATGTTCGAGGAATGTCTGGTAGAGTGTGGCAATCTGTTTGCTGGCAGTACAGTCGACGAAGACGCTGTTGAAGATGTTCATCTTGATGATCTCTTCGCGCATGTGGTCCGTGTCGGCCTTGAAACCTGCACGCAGGATCTTTTCGTAGTTGTCGAGGTCGATGCCGTCACGGTCGAGCACGAAGTTGGCGACATCGGAAATGCCCACCACATTCAGCTTCAGTCGACGTGACTGCATGAGGAACTGCTGCTGGGTGCGAATCTGTTCCAGAAGCATGCCACCCACTGTGCCGATGCCGCAGATAAAGATGTTGAGCACCTTATATTCTGACAGGAAGAACGAGTCGTGGAGCACGTTGAGCGACTTGCGCAGGAACTTGCCGTCGACAACAAAAGAGATGTTGGTCTCTGAAGCGCCCTGTGCGCAGGCAATAACGCTGATACCCGAACGACCCAGTGTGCCAAACAGCTTACCGGCGATGCCTGGCGTCTGCTTCATGTTCTCACCCACGATAGCGATGGTAGCCAAACCACTCTCTACCTGCATGGGGAACATGGCGCCCGTCTCAATCTCCTTGGCAAATTCTGCATTCAGTGCCTCTGCAGCAGCTGCTGCGTCCTCGTCGCGCACACCGATAGAGGTAGAGTTCTCTGAAGAAGCCTGTGACACCATGAAGACAGAGATGCCCTTGTTGGCGAGGGTGGTGAAGATACGGCGGTTTACACCAATGACACCCACCATGGACAGACCCGTAACGGTAATCAGTGATGTGCCCTTAATGCTCGAGATACCCTTGATGGGCTTCTGGTCGTTTTCTATCTTGGCCTTGATAAGCGTGCCCGGGTGTTCGGGGTTGAAAGTGTTCTTGACCTTAATAGGTATATTCTTGACACAAACGGGATAGATCGTTGGAGGATAGATAACCTTGGCACCGAAGTTACACAGTTCCATGGCCTCAATGTACGAGAGCTCGTTGATGGTATAAGCCGTCTTGATCACCTTCGGGTCAGCTGTCATAAAGCCATCCACGTCGGTCCAGATCTCCAGTACCTCTGCGTTCAGCACGGCAGCAATGATGGATGCCGTATAGTCAGAACCGCCACGTCCCAGGTTGGTTGTCTCGTGGCTGTCGCGGTCACGGGCTATGAAGCCAGGAACCACGTAGATGTTCTTGTCACAGATGTCTTTGAAAGCCTCCTTCACCAGTTCGGTCGTCAGGTCGGCATCAATCACATGTTTGCCCTGCTTGTCCCAAGTACGGATAAAGTCTCGCGAATTCATGCGGACACCATTCTTCACCATAGCGGCAACGATGTGCGATGACAGGCGCTCGCCATAAGAGACAATCGTATCGGCAGTCTTCTCGCTCAGGTCGTGAATCAGGTAAACACCGTAGAAGATGCTCTTCAACTGGTCGAAGAGCTGGTCTACATTATTAAATAAGTCTATGCGCTTTTTGTCATCAGAAATGATGGCCTCTATCATCTGGTGGTGGCGTGTCACCATCGCGTCGAATTCCTCACGATAGTGTTCGTCGCCCTGCTGAGCCATCCGTGATGTGGCGATCAGTTTGTCAGTGATGCCGTCAAGAGCACTTACTACTACTACGACAGGTTGCGTCCGAGCCTCTGTCTCCACGATTTTTTTCAAGCTAAGAATGCTTTTTACGGAACCTACGGACGTTCCGCCGAATTTCATTACTTTCATATTTCTATGCAATTTATCTTACCAATGGTACCCCAAAACAAGCGGGGACTACTCCAATGGCGGGACAAAAGTACGAATAAGTGAGCAAAAAACCAAAGAAAATGTCATTTTTTTCATTTTTATCGAATTTTTCTGTTAACTTTGCACTCCATAAAGAACCAA
>OMQN01000021.1 GCA_900313235.1 uncultured Prevotellaceae bacterium
GTTATCCCCGAGCTGAATGGTAAGCTGATCGGTGCTGCTCAGCGCGTTCCAACTCCTACAGGTTCTACCACTATCCTGCACGCTGTTGTTAAGGGTGAGGTAACTGTTGAGGGTATCAACGCTGCCATGAAGGCTGCTACCAACGAGAGTTTCGGTTACACTGAGGAGAAGCTGGTTTCTAGCGACATCATCGGTATGAAGTATGGTTCACTCTTCGACGCTAACCAGACTATGGTCAGCAAGATGGAGGATGGCAACTCTCTCGTACAGGTTGTTGCTTGGTACGACAATGAGAACTCTTACACTTCTCAGATGGTTCGTACTATCAAGTACCTCGCTGAGCTGAAATAATACCACTCAGAAATAAAATTTGTGCCGTCCGATTTTGTCGGACGGCATTTTTTATGTAATTTTGCCCACCGATATGAAGAAGATGATTACCATTCTTGGACCGACAGCCAGTGGCAAGACCCCTCTTGCTGCTGCCTTGGCGGTAGCATTACCAGCCGTGGATGGCGAATGTGGCGGAGAGATAATCTCTGCCGACTCTCGCCAGGTCTATCGCCGCATGGATATCGGCACTGGCAAGGACCTCTGCGACTATCGTGTGTCGACGGGGGAACCGTCGGCCACAGGTGCGACCGCTGCTTCAATGGTCAATGTGCCCTACCACCTCATCGACATCTGCGAGCCCGGCACCAAGTACAACCTCTTCCAGTATCAGCAGGACTTCTTTGACGCCTATAATAATATAATAGGTAAGGGCAAGACACCTATCCTCTGTGGTGGTACTGGCCTCTATATCGAGGCCGTGCTCAAGGGCTACCAGTTGTCGCCCGTCCCCCAGAACCCCCAGCTGCGGGCTCGTCTGGAGGGTAAGACGCTCGACGAACTGACGCAGATGCTCATGGCACTGAAGGAACAGAACGGTTCTGTGATGCACAACAAGACGGACGTAGACTCTTGTCAGCGCGCCATCCGTGCCATCGAGATTGAGGAGTACAACCTCCATACACCTATGCCCAAGCGTGAACTGCCGCCCATCGACTCGCTGATTATTGGTGTGAACATCGACCGCGAGGCTCGTCGCGAGAAGATTACCCGTCGACTGAAGGCCCGTCTGGAGGAAGGCATGATAGACGAGGTTAAAGGACTGCTCGCCGAGGGCATTCCCGCCGACGACCTCATCTATTACGGTTTGGAGTATAAGTTTGTCACGGAGTATCTCGTTGGCAAGACCACCTACGACGAGATGTACCAGCGTCTGGAGATTGCCATCCACCAGTTTGCCAAGCGTCAGATGACGTGGTTCCGTGGCATGGAGCGCCGTGGCTTCACCATCCACTGGATTGACGCCCTGCAGCCCATGGACGAAAAGGTCCGCCAGATATTATCACTCCTCTCTTAATCTTTCACCTTAAATGTTTAATGTTTAATCTTTAATCTATAAAATGGCTCTCCCCGTTAAGAAACCCCGTTTAGAATGGCTCGATGCCCTGCGAGGCTTTACCATGATACTTGTCGTAGCCAATCACGTCAGTCAGATGGGCTTCGAACAGAATTGGAAGTGGTCGTCGTCGTTGCCTTTCCTCTTGCTGTTCCGTATGCCGCTGTTCTTCTTTGTCAGTGGATTCCTGGCTTACAAGGCCGCACAGGTGTGGGATGCCCACAATCTCGGACAGCTACTTGTCAAGAAGCTTAAGGTGCAGATTATTCCCACCGCCTGCTTCTTCTTCCTGTTCTGTGCTATGATGTCGCCCCACTTCGTGGATGCCGTTGTCACCAATTTCCACTCGGCCACCAAGGGTGGCTATTGGTTTACCATCGCCCTGTTGTGGATGTTTGTCATCTACTACCTCTTCGCTTATGTAGAGAGCAAGCTCCACGTCAAGTCGTGGATACCCATCACCGTCCTCTTCCTCGTCTCCTTGGTGTTCTATGAGACCTGTTTCCTCCCCAAGTATTTCTCATGGGCACAGGGTTATAAGGGCGACCATGTGCAGTGGATTGACGACCTGTCGCTGGGCCGTGTGTTCATCCATTTCCCCTTCTTCCTCTATGGCAACATCGTTCACCGCTATTGGGATAAGTCACAGAAGCTCATGGACTCCAAGTGGTTCTATCCGTTGGTCATCATCCTCGTGCTTTGGGCAACCCTTGACGTGCTGAAGTGGCACCAGCTGCGCTTGGAGTGGACCAACTTGCCGTCCACCATTGCCAAATTCGGACTTCTCACCATCGTCTTTATGTACTTCCGCAGCTACCAGCAGTACTTCACCAAGTTGACCGTCATTGGCGCCTCCCTACAGTATATAGGTCGTCGCACGCTTGACATCTACCTCATCCACTTCTTCTTCATGCCTAACGTTCCAATCATCGGCATGTTCTTCGACAAATACCGCCATAACTTCGTTCTCGACACCACCATCTCTGTAGCGATGGCGTTGCTGATTATTGGCTTCTGCTGCATCTCGTCGAACATTCTGCGCGTCAGCCCCTTCTTCAAGAAGTGGCTCTTCGGGCGCTCATAAACCAATAGTTGTTTTAAAAAAGCATCGCACAGGAGATTGTCCTGTGCGATGCGGGTGGGTTACCAGTTGAATACAGATTAAATGAGGTTATTAATGTCGTTCTCTTCTTCGTCTGGGTGAAGATTAAGAGAGGAATTTGACGTTGCTAGCATCTGCATGGTTTGTATCTTGATGACATCTATTTGGGGATTGATATATATCTTTTTCATATTAGTTCTTTTTTTATTTTTGGGGAAAGAAATTACCACAAATTAATCAAAAATTTCTTTTATACCGAAGCGTACATCGTAATTTCTGGATAATTCTTTGATAATTTCTTTCAGTACTTTACTTTACAATCACTTTCTTGCCATTCACGATGTATAGGCCCTTCGTAGGCTGAGCAACCTTGCGCCCCTGCAGGTCGTAGTACTCTCCCTCGCCTTTGGAGAGGGACGGGGTGAGGTTGTTGATAGCGGTTGTTTCGCCATCGAAGTCGAAGCCCAGGAACTCGTGAGCGCCACTTGTAACAGCAGAAGCGGGAACAATAGCGCGACCAGCACCTAATGAGCCACCCATCCACTTGTAGAAACCAACACCAGAAGAACCATTAGACAAGACATAAACACCATTGCTTGTACTCTCTGTACTAACCTCAAGAATGTTGCCAGTGGGTTCTTCCGGAGTGTCAGTCACTGTTAGCGTGTAGTCTGTGGATGCAGTGCCTTTCAGAACGTAGGCACTACCTGCCTTGATAGATTCAACCGATGTTAACTGAATCTTACCTTTACCTGCACTTACAGCTTTGTATGCCGTAAGACCTGCAGGCAGCGTAGCACTAACAGCTGAAATCAGAGTCTTGTAACCTGTAGAGCCAATGGTGATGTCGTATGAATTAGCTGTGGACTTTTTGTACAGCTGGACATCTTCTTGGGTTCCTGTAAAATAACGGAAACGGGTCTGGCCTGAAGTCTTGTTGTACTGAAGAGCAGGTCCTGCGGACGAAGTGATCACAGCATTTCCATTACCATTAAATGTGATAGTATTGGTCATTGTGGTAGTACTTGTATTCAAACCATTTGAATTAGTTGTTCTACCGATATATTTACCAGACTTACTCAACAATGTCTTTTCGGTCGCATCGTAAGTGAAAATCGCATTATTTGTTTCATTAGAGCTGGCAATAGTATTATTCGTAATAGTAACATTGATATAATTGCTTGTCGCATCCAGCGTTTGGAGATTTCCATTGAACGCAACCTTCTGTGATTCACAAACAATCAGATAGTCACCATCTGTGAGTTCGGCTGTAGAGGTTATCTTTGTAAAACCGCCTACACTTGATCCCTCTGGTACAACTGCGTCTCTGTTCTTAATAGTCACTTTGACAGCATCGCTTCCTGCATTGTAGTCATCATTAGCAGCAACGCTGATAGTGATAGTTGCAGTTCCAACAGCTAAAGCTTTCAGTTTGCCACCTTCCACTTTTGCAACGTCTTCGTCGCTTGACCCGTATGATACTGATCCTGTTGAAGTAATGGTGAATAGATCTTCGGCATCCATCTCAGTTTCCCTGTACATGTCAAAGTCAGCAATCGCAACCAATTCTGGAGCATTCTTGCGTTTGAAGTATACCTGTTCAGTATTAGTAATCTGCGGAGTTGTATTGTTATATAATTTAAACTTTCCAAGGAGAGTCACAATGTCTTTCGCCTTCATGTCATTGGCTGATGCAAAGTCTGCTCCATTTAAACCTTTTCCTTGGTAAACAGTCATTGAACCTGCTGATTCACCATTGTCAGAAATGTAATAGGTAAGAGTTTTATCAGTACTATTATATGTCCCTACTGAATATACAATACCATTTAAATAGTATTGTGTGTCTGCATCAAAAAGGCCATTTGAGATAAATATCCTTGCCTCTGCAACAGTATATGCATTATTAGCAGCGCTACCGTCATGCTCGAATACATAGATGGTATAAGATGCATTACCTGCATCATGCGTAGCATCTCCCTCTGTTGATGCGGTTATCATGGCACTACCAATCTTATTCTTTATAGTGATGGCACCAGATGTGGTGTTTACATCAGCAACAGTTGCATCGCTTGTTGAATATGTTACTGCTAAACTATTTGGATTTTCCAATGTAGGAGTTGAAAAAGCGGCACCAAAAGTCGTTGCATATTTTACCGTACTATACGACAATCCAGCCTCTTCCTTTCCAGAAGTCTGTTTCTTGAAAAGATAACATCCTGGATAACTATTAGATGTTGCATATGCACCTATACTATTACTATTACGTGCAATATAACGAGTATTTGCCGATCTGTTTGTTATTCTGTAATCGGATGGTGATGGAGTAATAATCCATTGTTCTTTGTTATTTGTAGTTGAGGTGGCCGTTTCAAAATTAGTACTGCTACCATATCCCAAATAATCATTTGCACTATATTTTAGTGTATAATATGTATTGTTTCCATCGGTTACAGTTCCCAAAGTAAATTCCAATGGGATAGCAGTCGTAGTAGTAATTGTGTTTTCGGAGATAGAAAAACCAGATGATGTGTGTGTTAATTTAGTACCATATCCTGTTACTAAGTAGTCTGTATTATCTGACACTTCTGCGATAACATAGTTGCTTCCTGCGACCAAATCACTGGCACTTGTCACTTTGACATAAGTTGCTGCCCAACCACATTGATTTCCCACTACCAGGGCACATAGCAGGACAAGAGATTTTAATAAAAGTTTTTTCATAATTGATTATTATTTAGTTTTTATTACCTTTGCTAATTGCTTTCTCTATGCTTATAGCAGATAGCACAGGGGGCACTCCCCCTGTGCTATGAAGATTAGAAGTTGTCGAAGTCGGTGATGTCGCCGAGGTCTGGACTAAGGACTTCGTCGTCTAAGATACTAGGATTGAGCTCTGTAGATGGCTCAAGCGTTATTTCGCCACCTCCCAAGTCATCGAATACTGCGGGTGAGCCTATTAGAAGGTTCTGACCGATATTCAACTTTACGACCTCTGTTGTCGGATTGATATATGTCTTTTTCATTGTCTATTCTTTTTAGGTTTTGGAAAGAAATTACCACAAATTAATCAAAAATTTCTTCCAGTACATTATTTTACAATTACCTTACGTCCATTCACGATGTATAGGCCCTTCGTAGGCTGAACAACCTTGCGACCCTGCAGGTCAAAGATGTCATTCGTGTTATTCGTGAGATTCGTGTTCGTTATTTCGTTCACACCAGTTACGCCCATATCCTCTAAGTCAATAAAGATGTGTGCAGAGGAGATGGTGGTCTGGATGTAAGCCTTGTCTTTAGCAACGGTCATGCCGCCAGCTTTGTAGAAACCTACCACGCCATTGTGCTTGCCAAGGACGTAATTGTAATATCCTCCATCTTGAGAAGCTACTGCGGCACCAGTACCACGCTGGAACAGGTTGCCAGTGACATCGTCGGCAGTGGTGGCTACGGGAACATCGAAGTTGGTGGCATCGTTCTTGGCACGGAGCAGTACGCCAGTGGCAGCAGGCACCTTGTTGACCTTGTGCAGCTTGATGGCGCCAGCCTCTTCCTTAGCGATGTAGGCCTCCAGATTCTCCACGTTGGTAAAGTCGAGAGCAGTATTACAAGCAAATGTCGCTAAACCGGCAGAAGAAACGGTGATAGCCCTGTTGACCTCTTTGTATATCTGGACAATATTCTGATTCGTATCGCCAGTTCCATAACAACTAAATAGAGAGTTTGTAGAGTTATGCTTTAACCATTTACGACTGTTATTGCCCTGGAACAGTATTTTGGCATTACCATTTGTGAAAGTAATCTCTGCTTTTGCATTGTGGTTGGCATCTGGAGTAGCTTCTGTCTTAAGATGGTTACTAGTATTAGAGGCTGCATAAAGGAATCCTGTTCCAGTATAGAAATAGAAGTAGTTGCCAATCTTCATCAGTACAAGTTTCTGAACGTTAGAAGAAGGGCTGTCAATGATGTTGCCATTGATGGTGACCGCTTCTTCTCCGCGGTTATTTGTATTTTGTTCTGTGCTCATAGCAACATTGTCATTTTCGCAAACGATTAATACGGCATCGCCGTTCTCAAGTGCGCTAACATCGGTCACCTTCACATAATAGTTGCTGTTGACGTTCTTGGGCTCGAGTGGCAGGTACGTATAGTTAAACGTCTTTACACTACTTGCATTATCGTATTGGTCGTATGCAATAGCCTTGATGACACAATCTGCGTTAAGAGTGAATGGATTCGAATATTTTGTACTTCCCTTAGTTGGCGCTGTATTATTGGTCGTGTAATAAATGTCGCAGCCTTCATCTGACGTAATTGTTACGGTAGCTCCTGTAGCAGTGATAGTCGGTTGGTCTGGCTTGATGGTGTATGTCGCAGTAACAACAGACGATGCTGTCATTCCATTTTTGAAAGCCTTAGCCTTAATGATTGTACCGCTCTTGGTAACAGAGATAGCTGTAGAGTATGTGGCGTCGCTTTCTGAAGGATCATCTGGTGTAGTACCGTCAACAGTCATCGTATAGTGGATAGTTGCTCCCTCTGTGTCGCAGGCGAGAGTAACATTCTGAGCCGTAGTATATGTTCCTGTTTCAACCGAGATTGTGGGTGTTGCTACAATAGATGAAGCGGTACCATCATCATAGGTGTAACTAATATAATAACACTTAACTCCCTTAGCAATATTTGTTACTGTTACTGTCAATACTGTACCTGTGGCCGTAGTGTTTGTAGCAGAAACTGTTACGTCGTTACCAGCGTCTAGTTCACCTGTACCAACAGTAGTGTCACCGACCTTTAATGTTATATCTCCTGCTGTACTAGTGAATCCGCCAAACTTGGCACTGAATGCTTTTATGGTTCGGCTTTGCGGCAGTGTGGTGGTAAATGTAATACTGGTGACAGGTTTGCTAGCTGCTCCCACTTGACTATAAGTTGCAGATTGTGTAAATGACTTGGTATTACTTGTAACTGTTGTTATTGTCCAAGTATTGCCTTGGCTGTCATTGCCCGAATCTGTATAGGGGGAACTTGTGCCATTTTTACCCTCAATCATAGTGCTGCCAGATGCACTACCAAAATTAATAATACTTGTTACATCTACTGCCCAACCATCCAAACTGCCTGCTATCAGGGCACATAGCAGGAGCATTGATTTAAGTAATAGTTTCTTCATAATAGATTTAATAAAGTTGATAAGATAGTTTTTAAAATGTGACTTGTTGCCATATTCGCTACAAAATTAGTAAAAGTTTTTGATATTTCCAAACAAAAAGCCGGAAATAATTATTTCCGGCTTTATTTTACTCTGTTGTTGGTGTTTTTACAACGTCCTGTCAAGGAATTAGTCCTTACGGTCATCGATGTTGTCACCTTCGGTGGGAGCCATCTCCTCTTCGAAGTCGGTGATGCCGGCCTTGACGAGGATGTCGTACCACTGGATGAGCTTCTTGATGTGCGAGTTCTGCACACGGTCCTGATCCCATTCGGGCAGCACCTTGGAGAAGTACTCGTGGAGCTCGTCGGGAGTGGCCTTCTTGAAGTTGACGCTGCTGGGCTTGCCCTGCTCCAGGTCGCGCATAGAGGCGAGAACTTTCATGAGGGGCACGTCGTCAGTCTCGGTGAACATGGCGATGTCGGCCAGTGAGGTGATGCGGTCAGAACCAAAAGCGGGAATGCGCTTGTGGGTCTCGTCCAAGGCCTCGACGATGAGGCTGTTCTTGGCACGTGATACTAACTTGTAGAGTCCGGGCTTGCCGGAGATGGCTAAAATAGTTTGTTTCATATTTTTTCGTTATTACGTTATTTCGTTATTCGACATTGCGTCGATAATAATTTCTCTATCTGACTGTTGAGGTCGGCATGGCCGTCGTTGACAATCTCGTAGTCGGCACGGCGTAGCAGCTCGGCTTGGGGCCACTGACGCTGCATCCACTGGAGCGTCTTCTCTCGGCTAATACCGTCGCGCTGCATGACGCGCTGGATGCGCACCTCCTCGGGGGCAGTGACGACAACGACGCGGTCGACCAGTCGGTAGGCTCCCGACTCATAGAGTATGGCGCTCTCCATCCATTGGAATCCACTCTCTTCGAAGTCGCGGAAGACGGCAGGGTGGACGATGGCGTCAATCTGCTTAGCATTGGACTCGCTCTCTAAGAGGAAGCGGGCAATGTCGGCTTTCTCTAAGGAGCCGATGAGTTGCAGCAGTTGCTGGCGAACATTGTCCGACGTGCAGATGATACGCTTGGCTGCCTGGTCGCAGTCGTAGACCTCGATGCCATGTGCTCTGAGCAACTGACACACATAGCTCTTGCCAGAACCGATGCCCCCCGTAATGCCTATCTTCATTCTTCTTCTATCAGGTAGTCGACCTGCTTGGTGTCGAGGACTGCACGGCTGACGCCGCGGGGAACCTCGCGCAGGTAGAGGTTGCACTTCTCCTTGTGGCTGACCATGATTTCACGGAAGTCAGCGACAACCAGGAAGTCTTCAGCACGCAAGGTGCGTATCTGGCTGACACCTGCCACAAAGTGCACCTTGGCATAGCGCGGGAAGGTGCGCAGCACCTTGCCTTCGGGCAGGTTGATGCAGTGGATGGGCACGTTGCTGATGGTCTCTTCGGTGAGCACGTCGGTATGGAAACGGATGCGTACCTGGTCGGGGACAATCTTGACGTCGGGGATGTGCGCCAGCTGACAGTCGACAGTCAGCGTGTCGCGGAAGTTGACGTAGTTGAGCGCCTCGGTATAGACGGCACGGATGCTGTCGAGTTTCTCTGGCGATGCATAGATGTCAACGCTGTCGGGCAGATACTCTACGTGCGAGATGAAGTAGAGCTGGTCGGGAATGACGCGGCCTGCCCAGCGGACGGGCACACGACGGCACTCGCCATTGTTGTAGGAGAACTCCAGGTGGTCGGGCTTGACAGCCGTAATCTTCGAAGAGAGCTCCAGACGCTGTTCGATGATGCGCTTCAGGTCGTTGGTGCCGACAGTGCCGTTGCCACGACCACGGTCGTAGCTCTTGAACGGTATCTGGATGGTGCCCAGACGGTCGGTGTAGAGGTAGACCATTATAACCCATCCTTTGTCGCGGATGGTGGTGCGCACAGTGTCAACAGGCACCGAGGTGAGCACTACGTTCTTAGGGATGCCAACCACCCGTGCGGGAATCTTGATTTCCTTCTCGTAGGTCTCGTTGAGCGTAATGATGAGCCAGAAGATGAATGAGAGGAAGAGAAAGAAAGTAAATACCAGGAACTGCTTGTTCACATTGCTGAACAAGAAGTTCCTAATAGTGGTAAATATCTGCTTTGCTTCCATTTCTTTGGCTTTTGGCTTTTGGCTTTTGTTTTTTTGCTAACAGCCAACTGCTAACTGCTAACAGCCAATTACTTCTGCATGGGTGTGCTGGCTGTGTCCTTGTAGACGTAGCCCTTGTCGACCTTGATGACAACGCCGTCAGCAATCTTTACCTCGATGATGCCAGTGGCCAGGTCAATCTTCTTGACGGTGCCATAGATGCCACCGCCAGTAACGACGGGAGTACCCTCCTGCAGCGTGTTCTGGAAATTCTGAATCTCCTTCTGGCGCTTCTGCTGGGGACGAATCATAAAGAAGTACATGATAGCAAAGATAGCTATCATCATAATAAAGAAACTGGTCATGCTGCCACCGCCCTGTGCGGCCTGTGCAGCGAGAAAAAACTGTGTCATATCTTTTGTTGTTTAATGTTTAAAGTTTAACGTTTAATGTTTAACGTTTAACGTTCACCACGTCTTGGCTCCATCGGCTTCAGCAGCACACCTTTCTCGATGAGGTGGCGGGCAATGGCGTCGAGCATGCCGTTGATGTAGCCGGCACTGCGTGGGGTGGAGTAGAGCTTGGCAATCTCCACATACTCGTTGATGCTGACGGTGATGGGAATGCTAGGGAACGTCATCATCTCAGCGATGGCTATCTGCATGATGACGATGTCCATATAGGCCAGACGAGAGAAGTCCCAGTTACGAGAGGCTTCGCTCATGTAGCGCTGGTACTCGTCGGCATTCATGATGCTGGCACGGAACAGCTTGCGGGCATACTCGCGGTCTTCCTCGCTGTCGTATTCGGGCAGCAGCTCCTGGTGACCCTTGTTCTTCTCGTCGAAGCGCTTGATAGTCTTCAGCACGAAGGTGTCGACAATCTCTTTGTCGTCATTCCAGTAGATGCTCTGCTCCTCCAGCAGACTGTCGAGGTCGGGATTGTTCTCGATGAGGGTGCGATACAGCTTGCGCCACAACTCGCGGTCGGCGTCGTAGCTGTCATCGGGTGAGGCCATGTAGTCCTGATAGATCTGGCTCTCGGTGATCTGTGTGTAAATCTTTTTGAGAAATTCGGGTTCGTCGTTCCAGTTCTTTTTCTGGGTTTCCATAAACTCGTTGAGCATCTTGTTCTCTTCCAACTGAAGAGCGAAGCGGTTCATGGTAAACTTCTGCGAGGGCATAGCCAAACCTTCACGCTGAGCACGCGACTGGGCGACCTCCAAGTGGCGGCGGCCTTCCTGAGTAATGCCCACAATCAGGGCCAACAAGTAATTGTAAAGGTCATAGGCTTTCGACAGGCTGAATGTCAGCTCCTTCTCTGCGGTGTCGATATTCTTGCTTCCGTTTTGATAGTAGGCATAGGTTAACTGGACGACCTTAATTCTAATGAGTTCTCTGTTAATCATAATTCTTGTGTATAAATAGCTATTTGATACTCTTATCAGTGTGCAAAGGTAGTGTAATTTAAGCAAAATACCAAAAGAAAACGACATTTCTTTTATTTTTTTATTCTTTTATTTTTTTATTCTCTCTTTTTTTTGTACCTTTGAAACTGCGTTTCGAAAGTACTCTCGTTCGAAAAAAACAAAGAAAATTGCCAATTTCTTTGGTTTTTTGCTCACTTATTCGTACCTTTGCAGCCGCTTTTCGCATCGTGTGATGGTGGATTAAGCACAAACAACTTAATTTTAGAGTAACACATTATTAATTATGAAAGAGATTAACGTAAACGGTCAGAAGCGCACCGACACAGGCAAGAAGGCCTCTAAGCAGCTTCGTAAAGAGGGTATGGTACCCTGCAATCTGTATGGTGAGAAGAAGGGTGAGAACGGTCTGCCCGAAGCATTTGCTTTCACTGCCTCAATGGCTGAGCTGCGCAAGGCTGTCTACACTCCACACGTATATGTTGTAAACCTGAACATCGACGGTACTGAGCACAAGGCTATCATGAAGGAGCTGCAGTTCCACCCCACAACGGATGCACTGCTGCACGCTGACTTCTTCGAGATCAACGAGACCAAGGCCATCACTGTTGGTATTCCTGTAAACATCGTAGGTCACGCTCAGGGTGTACGCGATGGTGGTCGTCTGAACCTCTCTATCCGTAAGATCGACGTTCGTGCTCCTTACAAGCAGATTCCTGAGAAGCTGGACATCGACGTTACCGAGCTGCAGCTGGGTAAGGCTATCAAGGTTGGCTCACTGAGCTTCGAGGGCCTGGAGATCGCTACTCCTAAGGAGGTTATCGTATGCTCTGTTAAGGCTACTCGTGCTTCTCGTTCTGCTGCCGCTGCTGCCGCTGAGTGATTTAGCTGTTAGCAGTTAGCTGTTGGCAAAAAAGCCAATAGCCAAAAGCAATAAAGAGATGGACAAGTATTTAATTGTTGGCTTGGGAAATCCTGGCGATGAATATGCCGGAACCCGCCACAACACTGGATTTATGGTATTGGACGCTTTTGCTAAGGCGTCCAATATCGTTTTTGAGGATAAGCGCTATGGCTTCGTGGCAGAGACCTCGCTGAAAGGGCGTAAGGTGTTCCTGCTGAAGCCTACCACGTTTATGAACCTCAGCGGCAATGCTGTGCGCTACTGGTTGAATCAAGAGAATATCGACCAGAGTCGACTGCTGGTCATCAGCGACGACGTGGCCATCCCTGTGGGACAGTTCCGCCTGAAAGCCAATGGCAGCAATGGCGGCCACAATGGACTGGGACATATCCAGCAGTTGATAGGTCAGCAGTATGCCCGTCTGCGCATGGGTATCGGCAATGACTATCCCATCGGCATGCAGATAGACCACGTGCTGGGCAAGTTTCCTGCTGAGGAACTGGAGAAGTTGCAGCCTGCTATCAACGTAGCGGTGGATATCATCAAAAGCTTTGTCTTGGCAGGCATCGACATCACGATGAATCAGTATAATAAGTTAGGGAAAGGAAAATGAACGAAGCCCGAATAGACAAGTGGCTGTGGGCTGCCCGCATCTTCAAGACGCGGAGCATTGCTGCCGACGCCATCAAGAACGGACGTGTCACCATACAAGGTGTGAACGTCAAACCGTCGCGCATGGTCAAGGTGGGCGAGGTGGTCAGTGTGCGCAAGCCGCCCGTGACCTACTCGTTCAAGATTCTGCAGACTATCGAACAGCGTGTCGGAGCCAAGCTGATTCCGCAAATCTACGAGAATGTAACTACTCCCGATCAATATGAACTGCTGGAGATGAACCGCATCAGCGGTTTTGTCAACCGCCAGCGTGGCACGGGGCGTCCCACGAAGAAGGAGCGCCGTGCACTGGACGAGTTTGTGGGGCCGTCGCTGGAAGGTGGTGACTTTTTTGATTGGGACGATGATGATGACGACGATGACACTATTTAAGGGTCATCGTCGTTTTCTTTAGGACTTTATCTGCACTTGACGAGCCTACCATCAGTTCGTACTTGCCGGGTACGACACGCATGGTGTTGGTCTGTGCGTCCCATCCCTCGAAACGGTCGCGGGGGAAGTCGATGTCGACCGTCTTGCTCTCGCCGGCTTTCAGCTGTACGCGCTGATAAGCACGAAGGGTCTTCATGGGACCTTCTGCATCGTCGAGGCGACGGATGTAGACCTGCAGCACTTCGGTGCCTTCCTTGTCGCCGGTGTTCTTGATGCGTACGCGTACCTTATTCTTTTTATAGACGGGCTTGCTGATGTCAAACGTGGTGTAGCTCAGTCCGTAACCGAAGGGGAACAGTGCCTCGCCACGGAAGTAGCGGTAGGTGCGGTTCGTCATCGTGTAGTCCAGAAAGTCGGGCAGGTCGTTGACACTGCGATAGAACGTCACAGGCAACTTGCCGCAGGGATTATACTGGCCTGTCAGCACCTCTGCGAGAGCCTCGCCGCCACGTTCGCCACCATACCATCCCTGTACGATGGCATTGCAGGTCTGCAGTTCGGGAACCAGCGCCATGGCACCTCCTGAACAGTTGACGAAGACGACCTTTTTGCCGGCCTCGTGCAGCATGCGCAGCATGTCGCGCTGTACCTGCGGCAACTCAATATCGGTACGGTCGCCACCCTTGAAACCGGGCAGGTCGACCTTCATCTCTTCACCCTCTACGCGCGGCGAGATACCGCCGACGAAGACCACGGTCTCTATGCCGTTGAGCTGAGCCAGCAGTTGTTCGCGGGTGGGTGTCATCTTTCTGCAGACGTCAAACAGCAGTTCGGCCATGTCGGCATCCTGTACATAGTCGATATGGATGCGATAGTTCTCACCCTTCTTGACCGCCAGTGTGGGGGTAACCTCCTGAATGCGCTGACGACCACGCAGGATGTTGACTAGCGTGTCGCCATTGACGATGACGCGGATGCGGTCGTCGGCACCGATGCGCAGGAAGAGTGTCTCGTCCTGGGGAGCGGTCAGTATGCCGTCGTAGATAGCCGAGAAGTTCTCAAGGGCCACACCAGGTGCAAAGACCGTGTTGCCGCCATTGTTGAGGTGGATGGCGTTGGCCATGGTGACGTTGGCGGCAGGGGTTCCCGACTGGCGGGTGTTGTTCCAATAGGTAGCCTCCATGCCCTGTGCGCCATTGGGGGTGTGCAGCAGGTGGAACAGACTCTCATAGACCTCGCCGGTAGCCAGTCCGCAGCCTTGGATGTATTTTGTCGGAAGTTGCTGGCTGAGGCCCTGCAGCACGGTGATGGTCTGCGTGGGGTAGCCGCTGTAGTTGCCCCACATCATAACAGAGTCGTTGGCGTTGGGTCCCATAACAGCTATTGGCTTGGGGCTAACAGCCAATGGCAATATGCCGTCGTTCTTCAGCAGAACGATACCTTCGCGGGCCATCTGCAGCGCTAACTGTTTGTGTTCTTTGGAGGCAATGACAGACGACGGTATCTTGGTCCACTCGACCATGTCGTCGGCATCGAAGTCGCCCAACTCAAAGCGGGCTATGAGTAGGCGTCGCAGACAGGTGTCCATCTGTTTCTCGCTGATGTCACCACGTCGTACGGCCTCTGGCAGGTTGCGGTATTCTGAGCCACACTCCACGTCAGTACCGCTGAGTACGGCTTTGGCTGATGCGGCGGCACCGTCTTTCGAGACGTTGTGCCAGCGTGGCAGGAAGTCGCGGATAGCTCCGCAGTCACTGGTGATAAGGCCCTTGAAACCCCATTCGTCACGAAGGATGTGCTGTTCGTAGCGGGCATTGCCACAGCAGGGTTCACCATCGATGCGCTGGTAGGCGCACATCACCTCGGCGACGTTGCCCTTCTGTACCAGCGCCTTGAAGGCCGGCAGATAGGTTTCCCAGAGGTCGCGCTCGGGTAACTGCTGCACGTCGAACACGTGGCGGTTCCATTCTGGTCCGCTATGTACGGCAAAATGCTTGGCACAGGCCAAGAGCTTCTTGTATTTGCTATTAGCAGTTAGCTGTTGGCCATTAGCGTAGTCTTGTCCCTGCAGACCATTCACTACCGCCAGTCCCATACGCTCCGTGAGGTAGGGGTCCTCACCGTAGGTCTCCTGACCGCGTCCCCAGCGTGGGTCACGGAAGATGTTGATGTTGGGCGTCCAGAACGACAATCCCTGATAACGCTGTACACGACCACTCTTCTTGGCCTCCTGGTTCTTGGCGCGTGCCTCGTCGCTGACGGCCGTGAAGACTTGGTAGAGCAGGGCGTCGTCCCACGACGCTGCCATCTGCATGGTAATGGGGAAGACGGTGCTGAAACCGTTACGGCCCACACCGTGTAGTGCTTCGTTCCACCACTGGAACGCTGGGATGCCCAGGCGAGGAATAGCTGGCGAGATGTCCATCATCAACTTGGTCTTCTCCTCTAAGGTGAGTCGCCCTAACAGGTCGTCGGCACGCTGCTCGGCGCTCAGCTGTGCATTTTGATAGGGAAGTACCTGAGCCTGTACGGTGATGGCACCAATCAGAAAGAATAAGATAGTTAGTTTTCGCATAGTTCGTTTTAATATTGTAAAGGGGTTAGTGAGTCAGCGCTTCGAAGAGGGCGTCGAGAGCTGCAGTGGCATTGCCGTGGGTCTGTAACAGTTGTACGAACTTGGAACCGATGATGGCACCGGCGGCATTGTCCTGGGCGGCTTTGAGCGTCTGCTTGTTGGAGATGCCGAAGCCAATCATGCGTGGATTGCGCAGATTCATGGCGTTGATGCGACGGAAATACTCCTGCTTGGCATCGTCGAACGACTTCTGGGCACCAGTGATAGCGGCAGAGCTAACCATATAGATGAAGCCGTCAGTATGCTCGTCGATGAAGCGGATGCGCTCTTCGCTGGTCTCGGGGGTGATGAGCATGATGATTCTCAGGTCGTACTTGTCGGCAGCGGGCTTGATGCTCTCCAGATAGTCGTCGAAGGGCAGGTCGGGAATGATAACGCCACTGACGCCACTGTCTACACACGACTGACAAAACTGCTCGATGCCGTACTGCATGATGGGATTCAGATAACCCATCAGCACCAGGGGAATGGTGACCTGATCCTTGATGGCGGCCAGTTGGGCAAACAGCGTCTTGAGAGTCATACCATTCTTCAGGGCTGTGGTGGCAGCCTCCTGAATGACAGGGCCGTCGGCCATGGGGTCGCTGAACGGGATGCCGACTTCTATCATGCTGATGCCTTTAGCCTGCATGGCAAGAATGGTGTCGGCAGTACTGTCAAGGGTAGGGGCTCCTGCGCAGAAGTAGAGCGAGAGGAGCTTTTTATCGCCTCTGTTGGCGAAGAGGGAATTGATCTTGTTCATCATATCTTTACATTTGGACGATTTTCAATTAACTATGTACTTAACTGTTTAATTCATTTAAGAATTTTTGGAGAGCGTTAACGTCTTTCAGACCTGGTGCCACCTCAAAGCGGGAGTTGAGGTCGATGCCGGCGCATTTCTCGACAGGGGAACCGTCGTGCACGCGCAGGGCATGTAGGCGTTCGACGTCGTCGGGACCTATGCCGCCACTGAGGATGAACGGTGTCTCGCCGACGTAATCGGTGAGAACAGACCAGTCAAACTGGGTGCCGTTGCCCCCGACGGTCTTCCCTTTCGTGTCGAAGAGAAAGTAGTCGACGAGACCCTCGTAGGGTTGGGTCTGCGCGAGGTCTTTGGCAGTGGCGATGTTGAAGGCCTTGATGAGGCGGGTGTCGGCGGCGAAACCGTCAACAGCACGCAGGGTGCGGATGTAGTCGGGCGTCTCGTGGCCGTGCAGCTGGACGTAGTTGAGGGCGTAGTCTGCAACGTGCTGACAGATGTCATCGATGGTGGCATCGACAAAGACGCCCACACGTTGGCAGTGCGTCGGCAGATAGCTGGGACGCTCGCTGACGTAGCGACTGGATTGGGGCCAGAAGATGAAGCCCATCAGGTCGGTACCCACTGTCTCTACGTCACGGATGTTCTCTGCATCACGCATGCCACAAACCTTGATAATCATTCTTTCAATATTTCGTTAAAACGTTATTCCGATGTTACGTCGCTGATAAACCCTCTAAGCGCTGCTCCTGGGTCGGCGGTCTTCATAAAGTTCTCGCCGATGAGGAAACCACGGAAACCTGCGGAACGCAAGGAGCGTACGGTGGCTGGGTTGCTGATGCCGCTCTCACTGACAAGGATGGGGCCTTCAGCGGAAGAACCGCTGGACACCGTGGCGGTACGGAGTTGTTCAGCCAGGCGGAAACTGTTGTCCACATCGGTGACGAAGGAGCCGAGGTTACGGTTGTTGATGCCATACATGTCGGGCGCTAAGGCTGCATATTCCAGTTCTGGCTCGGAATGCATCTCCAACAGTACCTCCATGCCTAACTCATGCGCTATCTTCAGCAGTACAGAGCACTGTTGCACGCTGAGGCAGGCGGCAATAAGCAATACTGCTGAGGCGCCACACAGGCGGGCCTGAAACAGTTGGTACTCGTCGATGACGAAGTTCTTGTAGAGGATGGGGATGTTGACACCACTGTGACGCGCCATCTTGATAAACTCATCGCTACCGCCGAAGTACTTCTCGTCAGTCAGGATGCTCAGTGCTGAGGCTCCGTGCTGCTGGTAGCTCAGCGGGATGATGTCGGCACGCCCGTCTTCTTTAATCCAGCCCTTGGAGGGTGACTTGCGCTTGAACTCAGCAATGATGCCTGAGTCGGAAGTCGCCAATGCCTGTGACATAGAGGCTACGCTGAAGTCGAGCAGTGGCTCTACACGACGGTGAATCTCCCGTTCGCTGAGCATTGCCTTGAAGTGTTCTACCTCTACTCGCTTGTTGGCTACGATTTCTGATAGGATATCTTGCATTGTTTCCATTGTTTTGTTGTATCGTTATGGCGACTTAGCTGTTCAGCTCGACGAACTTCTTGAAGGTACGCAGGGCATTGCCGCTATCGATAGACTCACGGGCAATGGCAATACACTCCTCGATGCTCTTTTCGCCTTTCTCCAGTACCTGGATGCCGAAGGCGGCGTTGGCGAGCACGATATTCTTCTGAGCAGGCAGAGCACGGTTCTCGAGTACTGCATCGAAGATGGCTGCAGCCTCTTCTTCAGTAGCACCGCCCACCAGTTCTTCGGGCTTGGCAATCTCGAAGCCGAGGTCGCTGGGCTTGAAGATGCGCTCGTACTGTCTGGTAGTGACTTTGAAATCGCCGGTGAGTGATATCTCGTCGTAGCCGTCGATAGAGTTGACGATACCGTAGTCGATGCCAATCTTTTGATATACCTGGTTGTAGAGACGCATCTGGTCGAGGTTGGCTACGCCCAGCAACTGACACTGGGGCTGGGAGGGATTCACCAACGGGCCCAGCAGGTTGAAGATGGTGGGAAACTGTAATGCCTTACGGATAGGACCAACAAACTTCATGGCTTTGGCAAAGAGCTGGGCATGAAGATAGACGATGCCTGCCTCGTTGAGCGAACGGTTCAACTTGTCGATGTCGTCGGTAAACTTGATGCCGTGATGGGCTATGACGTTCGATGCACCCGACACAGAGGTGGCGGCATAATTGCCGTGCTTGGCAACTTTGTAACCTGCACCGGCAATGACAAAACAGCTGGTGGTAGAGATGTTGAAGGTGTTCTTGCGGTCGCCACCTGTACCTACCACGTCGATGTAGCGGTCGGCATTGAGGATGGCAGGGACACCAGTCTCCAGAATGCCATCACGGAAGCCCAACAGTTCGTCGACAGTGACGCCACGCATCTGCAAGGCCGTCAGCAGGGCTGTAATCTGTTCTGTGGGATACTCACTGTGGGTAATGCCAATCAGAATATTCTTCATTTCTTCACGAGACAGTTCCTCGTGGTTCAGCATCCTGTTCAGGATGTCTTTCATCGTTTGTACCATATTTCTTAGGAGTTAAAGGAGTTAATGGAGTTAAAGAAGTTAATGGAGTTAAAGGTGTTAGAGGAAGAGCCAGTTTTGCAGCATCTTCTTACCGTCGGGGGTAAGCACACTCTCCGGATGGAACTGGATGCCACGGATGTTGAGTGTCTTGTGCTTCAGCGCCATAATCTGACCTTCATCACTCTCGGCTGTGATTTCAAAACAGTCGGGGAAGTTGTCTTTAGATACTACCCACGAATGATAGCGCCCGATGGTGAACTCTTTCGAGATGCCAGAGAACAGTGCATCGTCACTGGTGAGATGGCAGGGTGTTGCCACACCGTGAAAGACATCACTTAGGTTCTCGAGTTTACCGCCAAAGGCCTCGCCGATGGCCTGATGACCGAGACAGACACCAAGGATAGGCTTCTTGTCGGCATAGGTCTTGATGACGTCGAGCAAGAGACCGGCCTCCGAGGGAATGCCAGGACCTGGCGAGAGGATAATCTTGCTGAATGGCTCCAGTTGAGACAGTTCGAACTGGTCGTTACGGTATACCGTTACTTCGGCGCCCAGCTCTTTGACCAAATGACTCAGGTTATAGGTAAATGAGTCGTAGTTATCTATGATGACGATTTTCATAATGCTTCAGCTTTTTCGATGGCCTTGCGTAAGGCACCCAGTTTGTTGTTTACTTCCTGTAACTCGTATTCTACATCACTCTTGGCAACGATACCGCCGCCAGCCTGGAACCATAACTCGCCATTGCGAGAGACGAACGTGCGGATGGTAATGGCTTGGTTCAGTGAACCGTCAAGGCCGATGATGCCGATGCAACCGCCGTAGGCACCACGGTTGTGTGGCTCGTACTCGCTGATGAGCTGCATGGCACGAACCTTTGGAGCACCCGACAGTGTGCCGGCGGGGAAGGTGTCAATAAATGCCTTGATAGGATCAGCATCGGCATCTAAGATGCCTGACACTCTGGAAACGAGGTGGATGACGTGACTGTAGTACTGCAGGTCTTTGTAGAAGTCGACCTTCACACCATGACAGTTTCTTGACAGGTCGTTGCGGGCCAGGTCCACCAACATTACGTGTTCAGCATTCTCCTTAGGGTCGTTGCGCAGATACTCGGCACCTTGACGGTCAGCTTCTATGTCGCCGGTGCGCTTGGTTGTACCGGCAATAGGGTCGATATAGGCCTTGCGACCTTCGATGCGGCAGTGCGTCTCTGGACTTGAGCCGAAGATGCGGAAACCGCCAAAGTCGAAATAGAACAGGTAAGGGGAGGGGTTGATGCTGCGCAGGGCACGATAGAGTTTGAAGTCGTCGCCTTCGTATCGCTGGATGAAACGACGTGAGAGCACAATCTGGAAGACGTCGCCACGCAGACAGTGGGCAATACCTCGACGGATATTCTCACGGTGTTCATCATCGGTCAGCGTCGAGCGTACGTCACCTATAGGATGGAAGTCGTAAGCCTTTACGTTGGCCTTGTTGATAGCCTTGATGACAGCCTCAATATTAGCCTCACCCTCTTGGGGAATGTCGGAGGGGGCTAAGCTGACTATTTTCAGCGTGTTGTTGTGATGGTCAAAGGCGATGACTACCTTATATAATATATATAGCACGTCGGGGGCATCGTTCTTAGCCTGCGTCTCGTCCTTGACATCGATGTTCTCGAAGTAGCGCACGGCATTGAATGAGGTGTAGCCGAAGAGTCCGCAGACTGCTGCGTCGTTGCCCGTCACCTGGATGCGGTCGATGAGGGCGTGAATGGCCTCGGCAGAACCGAAGTCTGCACTTAATGGCTTACGCTCGGTTGTACCATCAGGGAAACTGATGGACACGGTACCATGGCCGATGGCTACGCTGGCGATGGGGTTGATGCCGATGAACGAGTGAGAATTGTTGGCATCGTGGTAGTCGGAACTCTCCATCAGAGCACTCTGCGGATAGAGGTCGCGTAGTCGCATATACACGCCTACTGGTGTATAAAGGTCAGCAAGGATGGTCTTGCTGGTGGTAGTATACTTAAAAGTTTCCATATTCTCCAGCCATTTGTTTGTTGTTCAGATAGGTTTCTACATCTTTATCGCCACGGCCACTGACGGTCAGCACCACCACGTCGTCCTTCTTGAACGACATCTTGCCGAGAGCAGCAATGGCGTGAGCACTCTCTAGCGCAGGGATGATACCCTCCATGCGGGTCAACTCATAAGCGGCACGAACAGCTTCGTCGTCGTTGATGCTGTAGACGGTGGCACGATGCTGGGTGGCCAGATTGGCATGCATGGGACCAATGCCGGGGTAGTCCAGACCTGCTGAGATGCTCTCAGCTTCGATGATCTGTCCGTCGGGGGTCTGCATAACCAGCGTCTTGGCACCGTGCAGGATGCCTAAGCGACCAGCATGGATGGTTGCGGCAGTATGACCTGTGTCGGCACCTTGACCGCCAGCCTCTGCCAGGACAATCTTTACACGTTCGTCGTCGATATAGTGGTAGATGGTACCGGCGGCATTCGAACCGCCACCAACGCAAGCCATGAGAATGTCGGGATAGTCGCGCCCAATCTTCTCCTGTAGCTGTTCCTTGATTTCCTTAGAGATGATGCTCTGCAGGCGGGCTACCATGTCAGGGTAGGGGTGAGGACCTACGGTGCTGCCGATGATATAAAAGGTGTCGGCAGGATGACAGCACCAGTCGCGGATGGCCTCGTTGGTGGCATCTTTCAGCGTCCAGTTGCCAGTCTTGACGGGACGTACCTCAGCACCTAACATCTTCATACGTTCTACGTTGACGTGTTGGCGCTCTACATCCAAGGCTCCCTGATAGACCACGCATGGCATGTCCATCAGTGCGCACACCGTTGCCGTAGCTACACCATGCTGTCCGGCACCGGTCTCGGCAATGATACGCTTCTTGCCCATCTTCTTGGCCAGCAGAATCTGACCGATGGTGTTGTTAATCTTGTGTGCTCCAGTATGGTTCAGGTCCTCACGTTTCAGATACAGTTGACAGCCATACTTCTTGCTCATTCTGCGGGCATAGTACAGAGGTGACGGTCTGCCGACATAGTCGCGAAGCAGTTGCATGTATTCCTCCTGAAACGCTGGCGACTCGATGATGGGCAGGTACTCCTGCTGTAATTTCTTTACTGTTGCATAGAGAATCTCTGGTACATAAGCACCGCCGAATGCTCCGTAAAATCCTTTGTCATCTACTAAGTAACTCATATATTTGTTGTTTTTTTTGTTGGTTTACTAAACAGGAAAGAGGCTCGTCGCGTTAACGACGAGCCTCTTTTGTATTGCTTCGAACTATACCATACGGCTACGTACCTCGCGACTAAATGAATCTCGAGATGCGCCACCAATATGTATTGTTCATTGACTGTTTCATTGTCTTCTTATTTCTTTTCGTCGGCAAAAGTACATACATTATTTCTATTATGCAAATATTTTAGTAGAAAATTTTATAAATTGCAAGAAAAAGTTAGTCATTCCCGACGAATTGTCAGTGCTGCTATTCGATAACAGTAACAATAGCAGCATTTTTGATACCTGCTTGTCCCATGTATCCCTTTTGCCCTTTTATGCCCAACACCTTCACTTTCATATTGATAAGGTTGTCTCCATACTGAGCCAGGCTTTGGCGGTATTCTGTGTCTAAACCTACTGGAAACAGCAACTCTTTTTTGGTGGTGCCAGGTTCGTCGGCAAGTACGATGGCAGTGAAATTCTCAAGGATGCCGTCAAAATTGGTGTTCTTTAAACTTTGTTTTGTGGTACCGACGATGTAGCCTTTGACCCATATCTTCTTGTCCCATGGTGCCTCAATGGCTTGAGCAATAGTCAGTGTGTCGCTTTCATCGTCAATCGAAGGATCGTCGGGATTATCAGGATCGTCACCAGGGTCTACTCCTGGCTCTGGCTGTTCTTCAGGCTCACCAACCCAGATGTTTTTTACTTCCTTGAGACCTGGTGCACTTAGATACTGTTTACGGATGCCGTGGATATAGACGTAGCTGTTCCAGCGGGAACCATTCTCCTGCAGGTTGAAAGTGGCACTGAGACCTTTCGCAGCATCGGATAGTGAGATGGGCATGAGGCGGTCGAATATTTGATCATCTGTGCCGTCTGATGGCTCGTCTGCTAATATGATGGCGGTCTTGCCAGCAAAAGGAGCACGGAAATCGGCATTCTTGATGCTGCTTTCTGCTGCAGCCACGATATATCCTTTCACTGTTATCCAGTAGCCAGGTTCCACATTCATGGCTTCAGCAACCGTGAGTGCGCTCTGTTTGATGTCGTCAGTTAATGCTTCAGAATTGTTGATAGACTGCTGGTCACTGGCCAACTCTTTTTCGCAACTTACTAAGGCGAAAAACAGAAAAAGCGAAAAAAATACCCGAAAAATTTGCATTTTATCTGAATATTGCCTAAATTTGCCACCGATAAGCCTTACGTAGGCATTTGCCACGACACTTATCACATATTTATAGTGAGGTTGGTAGCGTCCTGCACCAACCTCTTTTACTATAAATAAGTTTTTCTTAAACTTCCCAACCGATGGCTGATGCACCCAGCACGGCAGCTGATGCACCGTCGAGACCACTTACCAGGAACTGAGCCTTACCCTTAAAAACAGGCAGCACATGTGCATCGTAAGCACGACGGATGGGGTCCATGATTAATTCACCTGCTTTCGTCATGCCGCCAAAGAAGATGAAAGCCTCAGGTGAGCAAAATGTTGCGAAGTCTGCACATGCTTCACCCAACATCTTACCTGTGAACTCGTAAATCTCCTTGGCCAGTTCGTCGCCCTTGCTGGCAGCGATAGACACGTCGAGAGAAGTGATGTCGTTGGGCTTGATGTCGCGCAACAGTGACGGACGACTGGTCTTGTCGAGCAACTCACGGGCTGTGCGGGCTACACCTGTGGCAGAGCAATAGGTCTCAAGACATCCCTTGCGTCCACAGCCACACATGCGACCTTCTTCGCCGCGAACCATTGTGACATGGCCTAACTCACCGGCAAAACCGTCGGAACCATATACCAGCTGACCATTGACGACGATGCCAGAACCGACACCTGTACCCAGGGTGATAACAATGAAGTTCTTCATGCCACGAGCCACACCATAGACCATCTCACCGATGGCGGCAGCGTTGGCGTCGTTGGTAACAGCTACGGGGATGCCGTTCAATTTCTCGCTGAACATCTTGCCAAGAGGTACGATGCAATCGTGAGCCCACTTGATGTTAGGAGCAATCTCGATGGTACCTTTATAATAGTTGCCGTTGGGCGCACCAACACCCATGGACCTGATTTTCTCGATGCCTCCCACCTGTTCGATGATGGGCAAGAGGGCATTGACAGATGCTTCGATAAATGCTTCGGCAGTGTCGTACTGCTGAGTTTTAATGGCTGTGGTTGCTTTAATCTCGCCACGCTGGTCAACAATGCCAAAAACGGCATTGGTGCCTCCTAAGTCCAATCCGATGACGTAGGGCTTGATTCCTTGCTGCTCGTTCATAGTAGTATTTTATATTTTGTTTGTGTGCTGTTATACGTTGCAAAGTTACTCATTTCTTCATAAAACTCGTGCTGTTTAACTCCCTTTAACGTAAAGCAATGATAAATATCAATAATATGTTGTACCTTTGCAGTCAAATATGCCATTTCCACTACATATCAACATAGTCGACCTGGTGTTTAAGGGCATGCTGATAGGCATGGTCGCCTCGGCACCGATGGGCCCGGTTGGCATCCTTTGTGTACAGCGTACGCTGAACAAAGGACGCTGGTATGGTTTTGTGACAGGTCTCGGCGCTGCCGCCAGTGATATCATCTATGCCGGTATTACTGGTTTCGGTATGGCTTTTGTCATGGACTTTGTCAATAACGACCAGAACAAGTTCTATCTGCAGATTATCGGTTCAGCATTGCTGTTGGGCTTTGGAGTCTATACTTACCGTAGTGACCCCACCAAGAACATGCGCAAGTCAGGCATGCAGCGAGGTACTATCTGGTATAATATGTGGACAGCATTTCTGGTGACCTTCTCCAATCCGCTGATTATCTTCCTGTTCATGGCACTGTTTGCCCAGTTTGCCTTCGTCATTCCCGACCATCCCTTTGAGATGTTTATCGGTTTTGCCAGTATTGTGGGTGGTGCCATGTTGTGGTGGTATGGTCTGTCGTGGTTGGTGGACAAGATACGTACCATCTTTGATGCTCAGGGCATACGCATCATTAATCGCATCATTGGCGCTGTGGTCATCATCTTCTCTTTCGTGTCGCTCTTCGGCACGGTGACGAATCTGTTCAGATTCTTTTGATGAACGTGAAAACGTTATAACGAAATTACGACAATATACAAATGTTTATAGCTAACGAGTTACGCAAGACAAATATTGCAGAATACCTGCTGTATATGTGGCAGGTAGAGGATACCATCCGAGCCTTCGACTGTTCGATAAGCCGCATCCGTAGAGAGTATATCGAACGCTTTGACTATACCGATGAACAAAAGGAAGACGAGGCCGACTGGTTTGGTAACCTCATCCGTATGATGAACCAGGAAGGATGTCGCCAACAAGGACATCTCCAGATTAACAAGGTTACCATGCAGACCTTGACGGAGCTGCATGCCCAACTGTTGGCATCGCCGAAGTTCCCTTTCTATAATGCCGCCTACTACAAGGTACTCCCATTCATCGTCGAATTGCGCAACCATGGTGCTAACAAGGATGAGAACGAGGTGGAGACGTGCTTTAATGCCCTTTATGGCACGATGCTGCTCCGTCTGCAGAAGAAGGAGGTCACTGCCAATACCCAGGCTGCCGTCAAGGAGATAACAACCTTCATCGGCATGCTCTCAGACTATTACAAGAAAGACAAGGAAGAAGGACTGAAATTTGAATAACCATGAATATTCTGATAACAGGTTGTAATGGCCAGTTAGGAAACGAGATGCAACTGCTGGAGAAGGAGAATCCGCAGCACACCTATTATAATACGGATGTCGCTGAGTTGGATATTACCGACCAGTTGGCTATTGAACAGTTTGTGGCAGACCATCAGATTGATGGTATTGTGAACTGTGCTGCCTATACCGCTGTCGACAAGGCTGAGGACAACGAGGAACTGTGTACGAAGTTGAATGCTGAGGCTCCTGCCTATCTGGCTCATGCTATGGGTGAACGCGGGGGATGGATGATACAGATTAGTACCGACTACGTTTTTGACGGTACCAACCACACTCCTTATACGGAGGATGAGGATACCTGCCCTAACAGCGTCTATGGCAAGACCAAGCTCGTTGGCGAATTGAACGTACAGAAGTTGTGCGAGCGCTCCATGATTATCCGTACGGCATGGCTCTATAGCACCTTTGGCAACAACTTCGTGAAGACGATGATACGCTTAGGCAATGAGAAACCTGAATTGGGCGTTATCTTCGACCAGATAGGTACACCGACCTATGCCCGCGACTTGGCACAAGTGATAGTGACGGCTATCAACAAAGGTATAGTGCCAGGCATCTATCACTTCTCTAACGAGGGTGTCATCTCGTGGTACGACTTCACGAAGGCTATCCATCGCATTGCAGGCATTACCACATGTCATGTTCGTCCGTTGCATACCTCAGAGTATCCCACTCCTGCAGCTCGTCCGCACTATAGTGTGCTCGACAAGACCAAGATTAAGAAGACCTACGGCATTGAGGTCCCCTATTGGGAAGAGTCGCTGCGTGAGTGTATCGCCAAGCTATGAAGACGGCAGTTGTTGGTGGCGGTGCGGCAGGGTTCTTTCTGGCTATTAACCTGAAAGAGATGATGCCCGACATGCAGGTGACGATTTTTGAGCGTAGCCAGCATGTCTTGGCGAAGGTGGAAATCTCTGGAGGGGGACGGTGCAACTGTACCAACAGTTTTGAGGAGGTGACGGATCTCTCGCAGGTCTATCCGCGTGGACACCGTCTGCTGAAACGTCTATTCAACAACTTCGACTATCGCGATGCCTATCGTTGGTTTGAAGACCATGGCGTACCTTTGGTAATACAGGACGATCAGTGTGTGTTCCCCCAGGCTCAAGATGCTCATGCCATCATCGACTGTTTTCTGTCGTTGGCTCGCCGCTATCATATTGACATACAGAAAGGCTGCAAGGTGCAGTCGTTAGAGAATGTCAAGGGTTTTGACTATGTGGCAGTGACTACGGGTGGTTCGCCCAAAGGCGAAGGACTGCGCTGGTTGGCTGCGCTGGGTCACGAGATAGAGGCCCCTGTACCTTCTCTGTTTACTTTTGCCATTCATGACAAGCCTTTGCAGGCTCTGATGGGTGTGGTGACAGATGTGGAGACGATGATTCCAGGAACGAAACTACGTGCCAGTGGCCCGCTGCTGATTACCCATTGGGGCGTGAGTGGTCCTGCCATCTTGAAACTGTCCAGTCATGCTGCCCGTTATTTGGCAGAGAATAACTATCGTGTCCCGTTGGCTATCCGTTGGCTCTCACTGACTGATCAAGAGATGACGTCGTTGTTGTATGAACAGGTGGCAATGCAACCTAAGAAGCTGTTGACGACCTACAATCCTTTTGGATTACAACAACGCCTGTGGGCATATCTGGTAGAGAAGGCCTTGGATACGCGTCATCAGATACGTTGGGCGGAAATGAACAAGAAGGACGTCAACCGTTTGGTTAACGTCCTACTGAATGATACTTATCAGATGGCTGGTCGTGCTCCCTTTAAGGATGAGTTTGTCACCTGTGGCGGTGTCTCGCTGAAAGCTGTCAACCCTTCTACGTTAGAGAGCAAGCAGGTGCCCCATCTTTATTTTGCCGGCGAGGTGCTCGACATCGACGGCATTACCGGCGGCTTTAACTTTCAGGCGGCATGGACCACCGCTTATACCGTTGCATCCGCTATAACGCTAACCGCTAACCGCTAACCGCTAACCGCTAACCGCTAATCGTTAGCCACCTTGTTCTGCTTCAAGTCTTCCACGAACTGACAGATTTTCTGTAACTCTCGTGGAATACGGATGTTCTGCGGGCAATGCGGCTCACACTGTCCACACTGGATGCAGTGGTCAGCCTGACGTACGCGTGGCACGGCACGGTCGAGACCGATGAGGTAGTTGCGGCGTAGCTTGTAGTATTCGTCGTCCATCTTCAGACGCGGCAGTGTGCCGTCGTTCTTACATTTATTATAATGTACGAAAATGGCAGGGATGTCGATGCCGTAAGGACACGGCATGCAGTATTTGCAGTCGTTGCAGGGAATATTCTCCAGACCTACGATGCGCTCGGCAACATCCTTGTCCAGGAAGCGCTGTTCTTTCTCTGTCAATGGCTCCAAGGGACAGTATGACAACAGGTTGTCCTTCAGATG
The DNA here is from genome assembly GCA_900313235.1 of uncultured Prevotellaceae bacterium. Taxonomy (GTDB): domain Bacteria; phylum Bacteroidota; class Bacteroidia; order Bacteroidales; family Bacteroidaceae; genus Prevotella. The sequence continues at coordinate 28,563 of OMQN01000021.1, forward strand.
CTCCATATAGGTCATGCCACTGAGTACGGTGAGCACGCCCTCTGGTGTTCCTGCATAACGGAATGCCCATGATGCGACGCTGCGCTCTGGTGCCTTCTTCTTCAGGTCGGTTGCCAGATACTGGGGCAGGTTGGCCAGTCGGCCAAATACCTTTCTTCTGGAGTTCTGCATACAGGTAGCTGGCATCTACGTTGCGCTCATTAATCTCATTGGCATAGTCCCAGTCCAGATAGTTCAGCTCTATCTGCACAAAGTCCCAATGGTATTTGTCGTGCATCGCTAACACCTCGTCGAAGACCTCCTTGTAGCCATGAAACGAGAATCCAAGGTTGCGGATGCGACCAGCCTCACGTTCCTTCATCAGATAGTCCATCATGCCGTTGTCTACATAGCGGCGGTTGAACTCGTCCATACCACCACCGATGGCATGCAGCAGGTAGTAGTCGATATAGTCGACCTGCAACTGCTTCAGCGAGTTTTGGTACATGCCGATGCTGGCTTCACGGCTCTGTGTGGAGGGGTGGAAGTTCGACAGTTTGGTAGCCACAAAATATTCTGAACGCTTGTGGCGACTCAGGGCTATACCCGTGCAGGCTTCCGACTTCCCCTGGCAGTAGACAGGTGACGTGTCAATGTAGTTGAGACCATGCTCCAGGGCATAGTCTATCTGACGATTGATCATGTCCTGATCATAGTCGTCCTTGTTTTCCGTCTTTGATGGCAGACGCATCATACCATAACCCAACACCGACACCTTGTCACCAGTCTTGGGATTGGTGCGATAGGTCATCTTGCCCGTTGGCGGTTCCACCTGTTGCTTATACTCCTCAGCAGCCTTTGAGTCACTCTTCGACTTACAGCCAGTCATCACGGCAGCAGCACCTACAGCGCTACCACCCAGTATCTTTAGGAAATTTCTTCTTGATATATCTTTCTTCATACCTCTAACATCTTACATCATACATCTTACATCATACCTCACACCTCTTTATGCACTTCATGGCCTTCTACGTAGATGGCAGAGAAGGGACGTGCCGGACACAAGTTCTCACAGGCACCACAGCCTATGCAGCGTGCCTCGTTGACAGCAGGTACGTAGGGCGACGCCTCGTCGTCTGGGTCGCTGGGCACCATCTCGATGGCGCCAACAGGACAATGGCGGGCACAGTTGCCGCACTCTACACCATCAGTCAGTGGAATACAGTTCTTCTTAATCCATACGGCATGACCTATCTGGGTGGATGCCTTGTCTTCATGCTTCAGCGGCAGAATGGCTCCTGCCGGACATACCTCTGAACAGCGGTTGCACTCCGGACGGCAATAGCCGCGCTCATACGACATCGTTGGCTGCATGAGGTGCCATAGGTCAGCACTGGGACGCAAGACTTCGTTAGGACACTCAGAGATGCACAGCTGACAGCCGGTACAGCGTTTCTCGAAATTCTGCTTCGAACGAGCGCCCGGCGGCATGATAGGTGTCTGACGCTCAGGAGCGACCTTGTCTTCAATCTCTGCCAGTCCACCATCCATGATCTTGTCCTTTTGCTGAGCCATTGCGGCAGTAGCCACCAAGGCAGAAGAGAGCAGGAAGGTGCGCTTGCTGGTGTCAACGGGCTCATTGGACTTATTGGGTTCACTAGGCTGCCCATTACCTCCATGTCCATACTTCAGTGCCCCAAACTTGCAACTCTTGATGCAGTCGCCACAGACCACGCAGCGCAAAGGGTCGACGGTGTGCGTCTTATAGTCGATGCAGGCGGCTTTGCAGTTCTTGGTGCACAGCGAACAGTTCTTGCACTTGTCTACATCAAAGTGCACCTTCAGCCACGAGAACTTAGCAAAGACGCTCAGCGCAGTACCTACCGGACAGAGGGTGTTGCAGTATGTGCGACCATTGCGCCAGGCGAGCACGGCCAGGATGCCCAGCGTGACGATGCTGATGATGAGACTCGGCAGGGCACGCATCCACACATTGGTGTGGTAGAACGCATAGCTGTCGTAGTGCTCGGCAATGGCTGCCAGCACGTTGTTGCCAGCCATATAGACTGGTTGCAGCAGATTGGTGCAGATGCGTCCGAAGGCAGAGTAGGGGGCTAACAGTTGTACTATCGTACCGCCGCCCAACACAATGAGTATGAGCATGAACGTAAAGAAGGCCATGCGCAGGGCATGCTTCTGTTTGGAATACGTGTAGCGGTTCTTCTTGGCTTTCTTGCCTAACCATCCGAAGAGGTCCTGCATGATGCCTAACGGGCAGATGACTGAACAATAGATGCGTCCGAAGACGAGCGTCAGCACAAGGAGTGCCACAATGACTACGACGTTCAGCGCCAATACAGCCTCCAAGAACTGTATTTTGGGCATCCAACTCACCCAGTGGTGCATGGTGCCGGTGAAGTCGAGGAACAACAGCGTGATGCCAATGAACATCACGGTTGCCAGTGCAATTCTGATTTTTCTTAGCATAAAGTATTGTTTAGCTTCGTTTAGTTATTCTTACAATTTGTATACTCAGTTCATAGAGCAGGTAGATGGGCAGTGCCACCACGAAAAGCGTGAACACGTCCGTCGTCGGGGTAATGATGGCAGCAATTACCAGGATGGCTACTACTGCATGACGACGATAGGCAGACATCATGCGATGTGTAATCAGGCCTAAGCGCCCGAGAAGTCCGCACACTACTGGCAGTTCGAACACAATTCCCATCACCAGACTCATGCTTAGCAGGGTGTCAATATACGACTGCAGGGTGAGCATGTTGGCGACGTCGGGCGATACCTGATAGGTACCCAGAAAACGTACTGTCAGTGGGAAGATGACGAAATAGTTGATCAGCGTACCCACTACGAACATCACATAGGCGGCTCCTACTATCCACAGACCATAGCGCCGCTCGTTCTGGTAGAGGCCTGGCGATACGAAACGGAACAGCTCATATAATATATAAGGTGAAGCCAACAAGATGCCGGCATATATCGCTGTCCTCATGTGAATCATAAACTGCTCTGTCAGTCCCGTATTCATCAGACTAATCTGAAAGGCCTCGACACCCAGCAACTGATAAGTCACGAAGTCGCTGCTCCGTGGGGCCAGTACAATGGCAAACAATACGTCCTTCATCATGAAGGCCGCTATGGCGAGCACGCAGACTACTACAGCCATGCGCATCAGCGATGAACGCAGCACGTCCAGGTGATCCCAGAAGGTAAGGGCCTCCCCCTGCCCCTCCAAAGGGAGGGAGGGCTTTTCCTCACTCATCTTCTCCCCTCCCTTTGGAGGGGTCGGGGGAGGCTTCTTCATCTTTCATTCCGTCCTTGAAACTCTTGACACCTTTGCCGAGTCCTTTCATCAGTTCGGGAATCTTCTTGCCGCCGAACAGCAAAAGAATGATGAGGGCTATGACGATGATTTCTTGCATTCCTAATCCAAACATGTCTCTATTGTTTTTTGGTCGTATTTCTTGCAAAGATACGAAAAAAAGATTATCTTTGCAGCGAAAATAACAACATTTAACTATGGAATACGAATTTATTCTACGAATCTTTATCGCATCGGTGCTTGGCGGACTCATCGGGCTCGAACGCGAATACCGTGCCAAGGAGGCTGGTTTCCGCACCCACTTCCTCGTGGCCTTGGGTGCAGCATTGTTTATGATAGTGTCTGCCTATGGCTTTGGCGATTCTATGACGACTGATCTTCATCGATGGGATGTGTCGCGTGTAGCCTCACAGGTGGTGAGCGGTATCGGTTTCATCGGTGCCGGTACCATCATCTTCCGCAAACAGGAGAACATGGTCAGCGGTCTGACTACGGCAGCAGGCCTCTGGGTTGTGGCTGCTATTGGCTTGGCATGTGGTGGAGGCATGTATGTCTTGGCGTCTGCTGCTACCCTCATGGTGCTGGTAGGACTGGAGGCCTTCAACTTCTTCCTGCGCAAACTCGATAAGCATCGCAAGGAATAACAAACAACAAGCGGGAGGACCTCAGTTCTCCCGCTTATCGTTTTTCCATTATTCCTTTCTTACAGTTGTCTGTTGCGCAGGGTGTTCAGCATGATGCGCATGTAGAGACCAAACTGCTCCTTGTTCAGTACGTTCTTCATCTTCTGAGCGTCCTTCCTTACGGCCTGGTGAACCATGTGTCTCTGGATAGGACCTCTTACGGAAGCCAGTGATTTCAGTTCGTTGTTGAAGTTGTTGTGGATGGTTTCTACTGCTTCTGCCTGATCCTCGTCCAAGGCGAGAACTTCTGAGAGGCGGTCCATGTTACAACTCATGTCAAAACGTCTGTCGACATTGTTACTGTTAGTTTCTGCAAAACTAAATGTTACTGCCATCATGGCAACCAGTGTTACGATCATCTTTTTCATAATTGTAATTTTTTAGTTGTTATTATTTTTGTTGTTTTTGTTTTCGTTCTTCTTTGCTTCTTTGACGTAACAAAGGCATGAAATGTTTAACCCTCCAACGCCCACTTTCAACGAACACCCCGTTTCGTTCAGCGAACTGCCGGATATACACACTAAAAAATGGTGGGGGATAATCCTAAATAGACTGCCTTACAGAAGATTTTGCAAGAAAATTAGTGTCACAGTCACGCCTAACGTGCTGTTTCTGTGTATATTAGGTGTGATACTTGTTTGGCCTGTCTCGCTTCTGTATTAGCTCATCCCATCGCTGTATTAGCTTATCCCAGCCCTGTATTAGCTCATCTCAGCGCTGTATTAGCTGTATATTTTGATTTCGTGTAAAGAAATCGGAAGTGAGTAAGGACGAAAAACAAGTGTCACACTAAACGCGCTGTGAAACAATGACTTACGCGTGACGGGTGACACTTGTTTTTATGCAAAAATGTTTTAATATGTGATTACTTGCCGAGATGGTGAAACGCTTACCGTTTGTAGCTTAGTCCAGCACCGATGGCTGTGCAGAACTCAGCGTATTTGGGGATGTGGAAGTGGACACCATAGAGTTTCTCAAGCATGGGGTAGACATCCTTGCACTGGGGCAACAGCGTCAGGTTGCCGATGAGCACAAAGTCCTTGATGCCTGAGTTCAGGGCTGACAGGATGGCTGAGGAACCTATGGCTTGCAGCACCATGGTGATGATGCCCAGCGCAAGGTCTTCCTTGGGCGCATCATACTGGGCCTTGGAGAACAGCGAGGCGGTGGCATCCATGGGCAGGCCGGGTAGGGGATGAGTGGAGATGTCGCCAATGAGCAGGTTGATATTGCGGATGTCGCCATGTAGCGCCAGGCTCTGTATCTGCTTAGGGTCACGCGTGTTCAGCATGACGCGGCTCAGTCCCTGAAGTGTACCACCTCCGATACCGATGCCACCGATATGCTTGATATCGTCGCCACAGCATTGCACAAAGCTGGTACCTGTGCCCATCGATACGACGATGGCTTTGCTCAGCCCTGACTCGAAACGGGCACCTAAACCATCGGCAATGAACTCGTCAACCTTCTGGGTGGGGATGCCATAGATGGGTTCGTCGATGTAGGCTGATCCCACACCTGTTACCATGACCTGCTCGACGTCTTTCAACTCAATCTTGTTGTCGTGGAGATACTTGCCGAAAGCACCATAGAGTGATGTAATCTGGTCGACGGCGGTGATACGGATAGGTGATACTACGCGACCTTCGCGCAGTCCCACAATTTTTGTGGTCGAGATGCCCACGTCTATTCCTATAACTATTGCCATAACAATGTCGTTGTTTTGCGTGCAAAGATAGTGCAAATCGTGCGAATAACCAAATTTATTTGCTTTTTTCCCGAAGAGATACAAAAAATCCTGCTACGGTCAATTGACTTTCGCAGGATTCATAATGAAAGGAGGAGTGGTACCTCCAGGAATCGAACCGGGGACACACGGATTTTCAGTCCGATGCTCTACCAACTTCCTTTCGTTTGCGGGTGCAAAGGTACGAAGAAAAAAGTAATTGACCAAACTTTTCTCCAATTATTTTTCAATAGAGGCTAAAAAAGTGCTTTTTTGTTTTGTAATTCACTTGCTTTGCACTACCTTTGCATTGTTATGGCAGACTATATGAATTTATCGGCTTTCCTGATTGGCGTAACGACGGCCTTCTTTGCTATCTTTGCCCTGCATATTCTGTTCTGGCGAAAGACACGTACCCGTTTCCAGACGATATTAGGCTGTGTGATGGCTATATGGGCAATATGGAATGCAAAAGACTTGGTGATGACATTCCCTGGTATGTACACCGATAAAGTACTTGACTGGATACTGCTGATTGACGGTTGGTCAGCGCTAACCTTTACCGTATTGATCTTTGAGGTAGTTATTCCTTACTGGCTGACGCTGCGAAGGATGCTTCTGCTGGCATTCCCCTTTGCTCTGTTTACTGCACTCTATTGTGTGTGGCCTGACCAACGTGTGCTCTATACTTACCTAGCCTACCTGTGCTGCTATGCCTTGACGGTTATCATCATTGCCTATGTCAAGATGAAGCATTACCTTATTTATATACGCAAGAATTATTCTAATATCGACAATATTGATGTGGCCTGGCTGAAACCTGTGTTCTGCTTTGCTATTGTCAGTCAGTTGATGTGGCTGTTTACCTCACTGATAGGAACAGTGGTGACAGATATCGTCTACTATTTGTCTGCTATCATACTTTGGCTGATGGTGCTGTACTACAGTTGGGACTTTCGTCCTATCGTTGTCGACAAGACTGCTGAGGCAGAACTCGCTAATGGCAACAAGAATATTGTCCCCATTGCCGAAGGAACATTGGAAAAGTTGGTGGAGCAGCAAAAACTCTATCTGAAGAAAGACTTGACGCTGTCTGACTTGGCAGCGGCAATGAACAGCAACCGCACCTATGTGAGTAAATACCTCAGTCAGGTGCTGGGAGTGACGTTCTATGACTATATCAATCAACTACGCATAGAGCGTGTCAGTATTCCCTTGTTGCGAGAACATCCGGAATACAAACTCGACTATGTGGCTCAAGTGAGTGGCTTTGCCTCTATCTCTACCTTTCGCCGTGCTTTCTTCAAACTGACAGGACAGACTCCCAGCCAGTATGAGGCTGCACAGATGTAGAACGTATTACCTTATAATATATATGTTCTCCCATAAAAACGATGCCAAGTGGTTACTTGGCATCGTTTCCGTTGCTCAGGGGGTTCCACCCTTGGGCTTTTAGTTCAAATTCTTGGTTGTCGCGGGTAACGAGGACGTGGCCAAGACTCTTGTTGGTGATGTGACCGATGAGCTTGACATCCTCTATCTGCTGAATTTTCTCGTGGTCGCCAATGGGGACGGTGAAGAGCAGCTCATAGTCCTCACCACCATTGAGCGCACAGGTGGTGACATTCATGTTCAGTTCCTCGGCCATCACAGCTGTCTGGTAGTCGATGGGCAGCTGCTTCTCGAAGATGCGGCAGCCTACCTGACTCTGCTTGCAGATGTGCATCAGTTCACTGCTGAGTCCGTCACTGATGTCCATCATGGACGTAGGACGGATGCCGGCTTCGCGCAACTTCTGGATGATGTCGCCACGGGCTTCGGTCTTCAACTGTCGCTGCAAGAGGTATTCCTTGCCGGCGAAGTCGGGTTGGAAGTCGGGAATGTTGACGGAAGAACCGTCAGCAGCATGCTTGCGCTTGGCCTCCTCTACCATCTGGTAATAGACGGACTTCTCGCGCTCCAGCAGTTGCAGACCCATATAGGCTGCGCCGAGGTCGCCACTGACACAGACAAGGTCGGTCTCTTTGGCACCATGGCGGTAGACGATGTCTTCCTTGCGTGCCTCGCCGATGCAGGTGATGCTGATAGCTAGACCTGTGTAGCTGCTCGTGGTGTCGCCCCCCACGATATCTACGCCCCACTTGTCGCAGGCGGCGCGTAGTCCTACGTAGAACTGCTCAATATCTTCTACTGTGAAACGCTTGCTGAGGGCCAGCGATACCGTCATCTGGCGCGGTGTGCCGTTCATGGCGAAGATGTCACTGATGTTGACCATGGCCGACTTGTAACCCAGATGCTGCAGGGTGATATACGTCAGATCAAAGTGGACACCCTCCATGAGCATGTCGGTAGTGACAAGTACCTCACTGTCGGGATAGTGAAGTACGGCGCAGTCGTCGCCCACGCCGTACTTTGTTGATTGATTGTTGGGCTTGATGTCTTGGGTAAGACGGTCTATCAGCCCGAATTCTCCAATGTTTGCTATTTCCATTCTTTTCTTTATTTCTTGCGGGAAAACCGCAATACACTCGATTACGCAGTGCGTTTAATCATTTCACGCATGATCTCGGTCATCAGTGGCTGAGCCTTGTCGGCAGCTTCCTGTACTTCTTCATGACTGACTTCTACAGGGTTGTCGAAGCCGCCGAGGTCAGTTACCACGCTGATGCCGAAGGTGCGGATGCCGCAGTGATGAGCTACGATAACCTCTGGAACGGTAGACATGCCCACCGTATCACCGCCTAAGGTGCGATACATGCGATACTCGGCAGGCGTCTCGAAGGTAGGACCTGTGGTACCTACATAGACACCGTATACCAGGCGGATGTTCTTCTCCTTGGCAATTTGTGTGGCCAGATTGATTAGTTCATGGTCGTACGCTTCGTGCATGTCTGGGAAGCGAGGACCTGTGGGGAAGTTCTTGCCACGCAGCGGGTGCTCGGGGAAGAAATTGATGTGGTCGGTAATCACCATGAGGTCGCCAATCTTGAAGGCGGGGTTCATGCCACCGGCAGCATTCGAGACAAAGAGCGTCTTGATGCCCAACTCGTACATCACGCGGACGGGGAACGTCACCTCTTTCATATTGTAGCCCTCGTAGTAGTGGAACCGGCCCTGCATAGCCATAATGTCTACACCACCGAGCTTACCAAAGATGAGGGCACCGGCGTGTCCTTCTACGGTAGATATGGGGAAGTTGGGAATCTGAGCGTAGGGTATTTCGAGTTTGTCAGTTATTTCTGAAGCTAATTGTCCGAGGCCTGTTCCCAGGATGATTGCTGTTTTTGGGTTTGTGGTCATCCTTTCTCTTAACCAGGATGCTGTTTCTTGAATTTTTGTGTACATAGTCTATAATTTGTTGGTTAAACACTTCTGCCTGATTTTGCAAGATGCTGACGTTGATAGGTAATACGTAAAGATGGTTGCGCACCTCTTCACTCAGCCCTTCAGCCAGCTTGAGACGCGTGGCATCCTTCTCTGTCGTGATAATCAGTCGCGGCTCAGCAAGGGAAGCAAAGCTGTCGTTGATGAGGGCAATGTCTTTCTCCTTGAAGTTGTGATGGTCACTGAAACTGAGGGGCTTCAGGTGTGGAATGAGCGGCTTCAAGTCGTGTGTCATCTGCTGTGGCGAGGCTATGCCTGTCAACAGGAGAACGTGATGGCTCTTGAGTTGCGACAATGTGACAGTGCTGTCTCCTCCAAAGAGCGGCTGTAGGTCACCATACTCAATGGTCGAGAAGAACAGACGCTGGTAGGGGTACAGGTTCATCGCCTTGGTGATGACGCGATACTCCATGGGTTTGAGGCGCTTCGGACATTTGGTGATGATGACGATGTCCGCACGGTCTTTACCGCTCAGTGGTTCACGTAGTCTTCCGGCTGGCAACAACTCGTCGTAGATGATCAGACGGTGATAGTCGACCAGCAAGATGTTGATGCCAGGCTTGACATAACGATGCTGGAAAGCGTCGTCCAACAGGATGACATCGATTTTCTTGTCGTTCTCCACCAGCGTATCAATACCATGACAGCGGTTCTTGTCTACTGCCACGATGACTTCTGGATACTTCTGCTTCATCTGGTAGGGCTCGTCACCAATCTCCGACACAGTGGTGTCTGACGAAGCCTGAACGAAGCCCCTGCTCTTGCGCTTGTAGCCACGGCTGAGCACGGCAGTATGGAAGGTGTCTTTCAGCAAGCGGATGAGATACTCCACATGGGGAGTCTTGCCGCTACCGCCTACGGTGATGTTACCGACGGCAATGACGGGTACGTCGAAACTGCGACTCTTCAGTATGCCGATACTGAAGAGTGTATTGCGCAGATTGACTGCAAGGCCATACAACCAACTCAGTGGCAGTAGCCATTTGTTGATTTTGATGAAGTCGCCTTCCATGTTCTTTGATATTCCTAAACTCCTTTACTTGATTACTGAGAAGTAGGGCAGACGAGCCTGGATGGCCGACTGTTTGTTCATACTCTTCAGATAGGTAAAGGGCTCGTAGTACTCACCCATCGTCTCACGCAGCTGTTCGTCCAGGTAGTTGCCATTATTTACCTTGCTGGTCAGACTCTCCCACCAGCTGGGCTCGTCAGGATAATTGGCTGTGTAGTATTCGTTGGCCTTGGCAAGTTTGGCAGCCTTCTTGACTGCGTCGTCCAGCGAACCGATGGCGTCAATGAGTTTGATGTTCAGTGCATCGTTGCCCAGCCATACACGACCTTGAGCAATCTCCTCAACCTGTTCGACAGACATCTTGCGACCGTCAGCAACACGTTTGCGGAACAACTCGTAGCCGCGACCGATGTATTTGTCAAGCAGTGCGAGCTCTTCAGCATTGAACGGACGGGCCATCGTGCCGAAGGTAGCCAGTTTGTTGGTCTTTACCTCGTCAAACTTGATGCCCAACTTGTCAGTCAGCAGACCGCTGAAGTCGGGGAACATGCCGTAGATGCCGATGCTACCGGTGATCGTCGTCGGGTCACTGTAGATGTAGTTGGCACCACAGCTGATATAGTAACCGCCCGATGCAGCATAGCCACCCATCGAAACCACCACAGGTTTCTTGGCCTTGAGGTTCTGTACGGCGTGCCAGATCTGCTCAGACGCATAGGCAGAACCACCAGGAGAGTTGACGCGTAGTACAACGGCCTTGACATCGTTGTCGTTCATCAGGTCTTCCAAGTCTTTGCATACAGTAGAAGCCACGATAGAGTGACCTTGTGATAGTGCGCTACCTGTCTCGGAGTCTACAATGTCGCCATAGGCGTAATAAATGGCAATCTTCTCGCCCTCATTATCCTTCTTGACAGCCACACCTTCCATGTCTGCCAGTGTCAACTGGTTGATCTTCTCGCTCTGGTCTATCTTCAGACGCTTTTTGATCTCACCCTTTACTTCGTCGGTATAAAGCAGTTTGTCGACAAACTTCATACGTACCAGGTCTTTCGGATTGTTGAGTGCTACATAGCGGTCAGCGTATGCGTTCAGAGAATCGACGCTGATATGGCGACTCTTGGAAACGTCGTTGAGCATCACTTTCCAGATGCCGTTGATATAGGCTGTTACCTGTTCGCGGTTGGGCTCGCTCATGTTGTCGGCGGTCATCATCTCAGGGGCACTCTTATACTTGCCTACCTTACAGAGTTGATACTTTACGCCAAACTTAGCCAACAGGTCCTTGACGAAATAGGGGGTAGAGGCCAGACCGTGCCAGTCTACCATACCCTGTGGGTTCAGGTAGATGTTGTCGGCTACGCTACATATATAATAGGTAGACTGTGTGTAACTGTCTGCATAGGCCACAATCCACTTACCAGACTTCTTGAAGTCGAGCAGAGCCTCGCGGATGGCATGGGTGGAAGCAGGGGTGTCGCTGTTGAAGATGCCAGCCTCGATATAGATACCCTTGATGTCGTCGTTATTTTTAGCCTTTTTGATGGCGGCAATGATATTGTCCAAGCCAAGGTTCTCGCTGACTTGTCCAGAAAGTGCGGACAGGGGGTCTGCCTGCGTACGCTCCTCCAACTGACCTGAAAGCACCAAGGTGAATACGGTGTTTTCTTCTACCTGAGTGGTTTGGGCACTTGATGCTGCAAGCCCAACAAGAGAAATAACGCCAAGGATGGCCATTACGATGGTCAACAAGACAATACCGGTAATGGTTGCAAATACATACTTAAGAAAGTCTTTCATCTTTTTTGTCTAAATTGGTTGTTATGATTTTTTTCAATGTTGCAAAGGTATGAATTATTTTTTGAAACAGCAAGAATAATCATGACTTTTTGACTGCCAAAGTGTCAGTCTACTGTGTTTGGCACGGTTTTGGCAGAACAACGAGCAGAAAACATAAAAGTCTAATTTAAAAATATTGAGGTATTATGAACATTAAACCATTAGGAGACCGCGTGCTGGTAGTTCCTGCACCGGCAGAAGAGAAAATCGGTGGTATCATTATTCCTGACACCGCTAAGGAGAAACCCCTTCATGGCACCATCAAGGCCGTTGGTAATGGCACCAAGGACGAAGAGATGATTCTGAAGGCTGGCGACGAGGTGCTGTATGGCAAGTACAGTGGCACAGAGCTGGAGTTCGAAGGTGAGAAGTATCTGATGATGCGTCAGAGCGACGTTCTTGCAGTCATCGAGAAATAATTATTAACATGCTATGAGCTGTTAGCAGTTAGGCTTTTAGCCAAATGCCAATAGTCAATAGCCAAAAGCAATAAAAATTATGGCAAAAGATATTAAATTCAATATTGAGGCCCGCGACCTGTTGAAGAACGGTGTCGATCAGCTGGCCAACGCAGTAAAGGTTACACTCGGTCCTAAGGGTCGTAACGTTGTGATTGAGAAGAAGTTTGGTGCTCCCCAGATTACCAAGGATGGTGTGACCGTTGCTAAGGAAATCGAGTTGGAGGACAAGTTTGAGAATACGGGCGCTCAGCTCGTCAAGAGCGTAGCTTCTAAGACGGGTGACGATGCTGGTGACGGTACGACAACTGCTACCATCCTGACTCAGGCTATCGTTACTGAAGGCTTGAAGAACGTTACTGCCGGTGCTAACCCCATGGACCTGAAGCGTGGTATCGACAAGGCTGTCAAGAGTGTCGTAGACTTCATCAAGGAGAATGCTGAGCAGGTTGACGACAACTATGACAAGATTGAGCAGGTGGCTACTGTTTCTGCCAACAACGACGAAGAGATTGGTAAACTGCTGGCTGACGCTATGCGCAAGGTCTCTAAGGATGGTGTCATCACCATTGAGGAGAGCAAGAGCCGCGATACCCATATCGGTGTGGTTGAGGGTATGCAGTTCGACCGCGGCTACCTCTCTGGCTATTTCGTTACTGATTCAGAGAAGATGGAGTGCGTGATGGAGAATCCGTACATCCTCATCTATGATAAGAAGATTTCTAACATCAAGGACTTCCTGCCCATCCTGCAGCCCGCTGCCGAGAGTGGCCGTCCTCTCCTCGTCATCGCTGAGGATGTTGACTCTGAGGCTCTGACCACACTGGTTGTTAACCGTCTGCGTGGTGGTCTGAAGATTTGCGCTGTCAAGGCTCCTGGCTTTGGCGACCGTCGTAAGGCTATGCTCGAGGATATCGCTACCCTGACTGGTGGTGTCGTCATCAGCGAGGAGAAGGGTCTGAAACTGGAGCAGGCTACACTGGAGATGCTGGGTACCTGTGACAAGGTGACAGTGTCTAAGGACAACACCACCATCGTCAATGGTGCTGGTGAAAAGCAGGCCATCCAGGACCGTATCGCCCAGATTAAGAAGGAAATCGAGCTCACCACCTCTTCTTACGACAAGGAGAAGCTGCAGGAGCGCCTGGCTAAGTTGGCTGGTGGCGTAGCAGTACTCTACGTAGGTGCTAACAGCGAGGTAGAGATGAAGGAGAAGAAGGACCGCGTTGACGACGCACTCTGCGCAACTCGTGCAGCTATTGAAGAGGGTGTTGTCGCAGGTGGCGGTACTACCTACATCCGTGCCTTGGAGGCTTTGAAGACTGTCAAGGGTGTCAACGCTGACGAACAGACTGGTATCAACATCGTAGAGCGTGCCATCGAGGAGCCTCTGCGCCAGATTGTCAAGAATGCTGGTGGCGAGGGTGCCGTGGTCGTTCAGAAGGTCCGCGAGGGTAAGGGTGACTTCGGTTACAATGCCCGTACCGACCAGTATGAGGATATGCGCAAGGCTGGTATCGTAGATCCTGCCAAGGTAGCTCGCGTAGCACTGGAGAATGCCGCTTCTATCGCTGGTATGTTCCTGACTACTGAGTGCCTCATTTGCGACAAACCTGAGAAGGAGCCCGCTATGCCAATGGGTGGTGCCCCAGGCATGGGTGGCATGATGTAAGTCACTGATTTATCGATTTTATTTATCCGGGAACCGATTGCCGTCAAGGCAGTCGGTTCCTGTTTTTATGATGTGCTGATGAAAAAAAGCCGTTAAATCCTTTGGATTTTTCCTCACTTCTTCGTATCTTTGCATCAAGTATGAACAAAATACTGGCTCTGCTGTTACTATTGACCTGCAGTTGGATGACGACAAGCAGCTACAATTATCGCCCTTCCGGACGAGCATTCGTCTGTGTCAATGGCGATAATAAACTGACGCGTACGCTCTATGGGGCTACTGCCGACTATGTGTTGCAGACCAGTGACCGCCCCGTTTTTGTGGTTGTTCAGAATAAAGACTTCTGCCAGTTGTCTTTCCGCATCAACGATGTGGAGCTGGAGAAAGCCGACTACTGCTTGTCACGCTATCAGGATGGCATGCGAAGCTATGAGGTGAAGCATCCGTCGTGGGGAAAGAAAGCAATAGTACGTATCAAGGTAGTGGTAGGACAGCAAAACAACTGTGTTGTGTGGCGACTGCGTGTGGCCAACTTCGACGGTCCTGTCAAGTTGGACTTACCTCACCAGCAGGCTTCCGTCAACTTTTCCGAGGATATCTACCTTTCCTGCAATAACTTGACATTCTCGTTCCTGCCTGTGCGCCGTGGTGAGGAACTCTTTGAGCGCATGGAGAGCGACATGCAAGTGTTGGCTTCGGCCATTACCATCCGCACCCCCGACAAGTACATCAATCCGCTGGGCAGCACCCTGTCTGCCGTCAAGGAGAAAGTGCAGAACAAGTCTATTGAAGAGAAACTCTGGCAGTTACGCTACGATGCCAATCGCGACGCCATGGAGCGCCTGTGGCCTTCGATAGAGAACTATGTGCAGTCGATAGACGATACACAGCTGTCAACACCCCTGCTTGCCAAGAGCTATTGGCTGAATACCATGGCAGCGCGCATCGCAGCTCTTACTCATCACGATGGTGCTACCTATTTCGCCAAAGCCGACGGCATCTTTGAACGCCTTCAGTCGGAACTGTGGATGGCTGATAAAGGCTGTTGGGCAGAGATGAAGGAGAACGGGGGCTTGCAGCGTCTGTATGATACACCAGCCCTATGGTCTGTCTATTCTCCTATCGTCTATGACGCCTGTACCCCTGAACAGGCCTATCAGGCTACAAAGTATATGGATCGTGAGATTCCGCATATCCCCGTGACTTCCGAACTTTCTACCCTGGCCACCAGCAATTGGATGCCTTATACGTGGGATATGAATAATGTCAGTCCTGCCGCGGTTATGCAGGCCGCATTGGCATGTTTCAAGGCTGGCCGCAGTGAGGAGGGCTTCCGGCTGATGAAGGCCAACATCATCGACCAGATGTTTGATGGACAGTCACCAGGTAACTTTGAACAGACCAGCAAGTTTGATGTGGTGAACGGTGCCCAGGGACGTGACGATGCCGACTGTATCAGTGCGACGGCACGTACGCTGATAGAAGGGCTCTATGGCATACGCCCTGATGCTTTCAGCCGTCGTTGCATCATCCATCCGGGGTTCCCTGACAAGTGGGACAGCGCCTCCATCAGTACACCTTATATCGACTATCGTTTCCGTCGACAGGGCAATATTTTGATATACGATGTCACTCAGCATTTCGACCGGCCTCAGCAGATTGTGTTGCGCGTCAACTTGGGGAAGGGTGAGTATCGTGACATTGAAGGAACTACTGAGGAGCATCAGGTCTTTACCGTTGCGGCTCCGCTGAAGTTGCCCGAGGTCTATATGTACAACTCTTATGAGGTGCCGGAGCCTACTGCTGAAGGTACTGATGAGCCCTCCTTTGAACTGAAGTTCCAGAAGGTGAAACTGGAGGAGTGCTATAACGACTCTCTGACAGCCATCAGTCCCGAGGTTGTCGATACCTTCTTCCGTAAGCAGATTGTCAAAGGCGAATATCTTATGATGGGTGTTCCTTTCCTGTCGCCTGTCGAGGGACCGAACATCGTCTGTGCATCCTTGTCCGACCGCTATCCTGATAAGGTCAGCATACCCCTCAAACACCGTGCCTGGCGTGCTTGGCTGCTGCTGGCAGGTACCACCTCTACCCGTGAGAGTCGCATGGTGAATGGTCTCATCGTTGCTCGCTATGAGGATGGTACTGCCGACACCTTGCGACTGGTGAATCCTGACAACTGGTGTCCCATCGAACAGGAATACTACATCAACGACTATTCTTTCCATGCCCTGCAGCCACGACCCTATCGTGTCAGCCTGGATACGGGTGTCGTCAGTCGCGACCTCTGTAAGGCTTTAGGTATCAAGGGAACCAGCGACCTCATGATTCCTGGCGGTGCTGCACAGATGCTCTGCATGCATTTGGATCCGGAAAAGAGAGTTGTCGCCCTCGACATTCTTCCACAGTCCAACCATGTTGTTGTTGGATTGATGGGGCTTACCTTGCAATAACGTTAGTAACTAAAAATATTAGTTAACGGAGTTTAAAAACTAATACTTTTAGTTGTAAGTAACGAAAACTTTTAGTTACTTTGCAGCAGATATTGATATTGACGCATCAAATTTGGTAAACCCAAAACCTCTGAAACAATGAAGAAACTGACCAACAAGGAAAAGGAAATCATGACGCTGTACTGGCAGCATGGTCCGATGTTCGTACGCGAGTTGCAGGAACATTATGACGAGCCACGTCCACACTTCAATACGCTCTCAACCATTGTGCGTATCTTGGAGCGTGAGGGCTATCTGGGCCATAAGCAGTTTGGCAATACCTATCAGTACTATCCCCTGGTGTCGGAGAAGGAGTATGGTCGCTCGTCGATTGCGGGTGTCATCAAGAACTACTTCAACGATTCCTATCTCAGTGCTGTCTCCGCGTTTGTCAAAGAAGAAAAAATCAGCGTAGACGAGCTGAAAGAATTGATAGAACAAATTGAAGCAAACAATGATTGACTTTCTGATATATGACACCAAGGTAGCGGTACTCATCGTAGTATTCTACATGTTCTATCGCCTGTTGCTCTCGAAGGAGACCTTCCATCGAGTAAACCGTGTGGTACTGCTGTCAACGGCTCTGCTGTCGTTCGCGTTGCCACTGTGTGTTATTACGACGCATCAAACGGTGGTGCTCGATGCCGTGCCTGTTGTGTCAGTAGGCGACTTGCGTCCAGAGGTGTTGGAAGAGGACTCCTCGACACCCTTGTGGCAGATGGTTATACCTATCTTATATATAATAGGTGTACTGGCCACGCTGGGACATACCTTGCTGTCTGTATGGAAAGTCGTGATGCTGGTACGTCGCAGCGAGCGCTATCCGCAAGCCGATGGTACTACGCTCTGTGTAGTCAAAGACGATGTACCGCCATTCAGCTTCTGCTCCTATATTGTCATGAACCATAGCGACTACGTGGACAACGATGCCGCTGTACTCGCCCATGAACGGGGACATATCCGTCAGCACCATTCGTGCGACGTACTCCTCGTAGACCTCCTCACCGCCCTCCAGTGGTTCAACCCAGCTATGTGGATGCTGCGCCAGGATTTGCGTGCCATCCACGAATACGAGGCCGACGGTGCAGTACTCTCTCAAGGGATTAACGCGCGTCAATATCAATATCTGTTAATCACCAAGGCCGCAAGCATTGGCGGGTACTCCATTGCCAACGGTATCTCTCACAGTACCCTCAAAAACCGTATAACCATGATGTTACATAAGAAATCACCGCGCAGCAGTTTCTTGAAACTGCTCGCCCTCATACCTATCGTAGGTGTTGCCCTCGCTCTGAATGCCGAAACTGTCAATGACTATGTCTATCAACAGCCCCAGAAAAAGATTGTCAAGAAGGGCAAGAAGAATGCTACTGCCAAGATGGGCAATAATTCCATTGAGATTGTACCCGATAAGGATGCTGTAGAGCAGGCCGACCCAGCAAAGGCTGTGGAGTGGATTGCTGCCAAGCCCCTGAAAACTCCCATGGTGTTGCTTGATGGCAATCGTATAACCTATGAGACCTTGGGAAAGATATCTTCTGACGAGATAGCCTCTATCACTGTGCTGAAAGACCAGGCTGCTGTTGACCAGTATGGCGAGGAAGCAAGAGACGGTATTCTGCTTGTCACCACCAAAAAAGGTGTCAAAGATGTCTTCGTCCCTGTTGAACAGAACCCAGAATTCTTTGATGTCGTCGAGCAGATGCCAGAGTACCCAGGTGGCCCATCAGCTCTCTTTGAGTATCTTGCCAAAAACATCCGCTATCCTGAATCTGCAGAGAAGGCTGGTATACAAGGTCGAGTCATCGCAACCTTCGTCGTCATGAAGGATGGCAGCATCAGCAATGTGAAGGTTGTAAAGAGCGTATCGCCAGAACTTGATACGGAGGCTCTTCGTGTCCTCAGTGCGATGCCAAACTGGACACCAGGCATGCAGAATGGTAAAGCTGTCAATGTGAAGTACACGGTGCCAATCTCTTTCGCTCTCCCCGATAGTAAAATTGAAGAGACTAAAGAGAGTTCTGTAGTTGTTGTGAAAATGAAATGAGGATTCTTATAATAATATGCTGATAGTCATTATACTCACCCTCGCCTTGTTGACGGTTTCCCCCGCCAAGGGCGAGGCTCTTGACTCTCTTGCCGTTTGCATGCAGAAGGGCGATAGCTGTATGCAACAGTATAACACCTTCGAGGCGCTGCAGTATTATCAGCAGGCATACGACTTGGCGCAGTCTCAGGATATCACCCGTTTCTCGATGGATAAGGATTTCAGTTTGTCTAAGCCATATGTTCCTAAAGATAAAGTTCCGCGTCACGTAAGACTGAAGTTGGCAGACTGCCATTACCAACGTGCCAACTATCGTCAGACTACTGAGTTGCTAAAGAATATGCCTGAGGACAGTCTCACGCACGATGCTTTTCGCGAGTTGGCGCTGGGTTATCAGAAGCAGGGCGACACTGACTCCTATATCTATTGGGCAAGCCAGCTACTTGGGCGTTTCCCGATGGATGCTGAGATTGTGGCAGGGCTCATCCTCGCTTTTGCTAAAAACGATCAACCTCAGAACGGGATTATCTGTGGACTGAAATATACTTTGAAGGATTCTACGAATATCCTTGTCAACAGAGCACTGGCAGATGCATGGTTTATGAATCGTGACTTCACTGCTGCTGCTAAGTTGTATGACAAACTGTTGGAGCAAGGCGACTCCGTCTTTAACACCCTTTATTCTGCTGGTATGAGCTACACACAAATCGACAGCCTCGAAAGGGCTTATAAATGCCTGCTCCCA
This sequence comes from uncultured Prevotellaceae bacterium, assembly GCA_900313235.1. Lineage (GTDB taxonomy): Bacteria > Bacteroidota > Bacteroidia > Bacteroidales > Bacteroidaceae > Prevotella. Next base: position 47,940 of record OMQN01000021.1, read on the forward strand.
GCATTCGCTCTCAGTCAGATGCAACATGCTGGCTGTGCCTATCGTCTTGGTGTGGTGTGTGTCGACACGAAGCGCTATGAAGAAGGATTGCGCTACCTGGATCTCGCTACCCAGTTGATGATGCCCGATACTACCATCATGAAGGCCATCACCCTGTCACGGGGCGAGGGCTACTACTTGACGGAACACTATGCTGAGGCTATCGCTGCCTGGAAGGAGCATCTTACCTACAACCCTAAGTCTATCGCTACCTATTATAATATAGGCAACACCTACGCTCTGCTGTTGGACGACAAGAAACAGGCGAGGCCCTATCTCCAACAGTTCCTCGAACTTGCCCGCCAAGAGCAGACCCCCACTGCTGCTCTTCAAGAGATGATGCAGAAGGCTGAGGCTATGTTGTCGGTTCCATAGCGAGTCCCCCTTGACGTTTGTGAGAGGGTTAAACCCTGTTAATCCGTTGTCGGGTGGTGATTTCTTTTGTATCTTTGCACACAGATATGAAACAGCAGTATTTAGTCATTGTACTTTTCGTCATGATCGTTGCCTCATGTGCAACGAGTCTCGTCAGCTATCATGCTACGGAGCGACAGGTGGTTGATGATATGAGTCAGGCACTGTCGTCGGCATTGGCCAAGCAGCAGAGCAACGTCATTACACAAGATACTATTCAGTCGTTCAATAGTCACTTGCAGATAGCAGAGTTGCGTGGTAAGGCAACCATTGCTGTCGATACTAAGGGACGTGAGTTCAAGGCTTATGCCCACTGTTCAGAGGCTACTATCTTTAGCTTGTCTGACCAGCGCCCCACTGTTGTCTTATGGACATTGACACTTATGTGGGCACTCTTCTGTTTCTATCATCGTCGCCATGAGATGCTGCAAATGGTGGGTGTTTCACAATATGGCGGATTACGTTTCGCTGAGGCTGAAGGCGCTTTCTACGATGTACAAGGTCAGCGTATCAAGTTGACGCGCATGCAGCAACAACTGCTGGAGATGTTCTTCCGTTCGGATGCCCACCAACTGACAAAAACAGAGATTTGTGATGCCCTATGGCCTAAGAAACCTGATGCCAGCGAGACGCTATATACGTTGATTCGCAGACTGAAACCTGTTGTCGAGCAACATTCTAACCTGAAAATAGAGTCGGATAGGGGACGTGCCTATGAGCTGACTATTAAGTAGTTAGCTGCTTGTCAGTAAAATGTCAGACTTATGTCAGACATTTTCTGCCCTACATTTCAATAATTGTTGTTAGCTTTGCCGAAAATTTTCAGCAAAGCATCATGCAACAAACAACCTTCTCAAAACTTAACACCCTCATGGCGTGGCTCTCGTTTGCCATCGCTGCTGTGGTGTATAGTCTCACCGTAGAGCCGACGGCCAGCTTGTGGGACTGCCCAGAATTCATTGCGTGTGGATACAAATTGGAGATTGGTCACCCGCCTGGTGCCCCGTTCTTCATGCTGGTGGCCAACCTATTCTCTCAGTTTGCCAGCTCACCATCACAAGTGGCGCTGATGGTCAACCTGCTGTCGGCACTCTTGAGTGCAGGCTGCATCTTCTTTCTGTTTCTCACCATCACACACTTAGCCAAGAAGCTGATTTGTCCAACCATTGATACCTACAGCATTCCCAATGTTATCACCATTGAGGCCTGCGGACTGGTGGGCGCTTTGGCCTATACCTTCAGCGATACTTTCTGGTTCTCGGCTGTTGAGGCTGAGGTCTATGCCTTCTCCTCGTTCCTCACGGCGCTGATGTTCTGGCTTATCTTGAAATGGGAGGATGAGGCTGACAGTCCACGCAGCAATCGCTGGATTCTTCTCATTGCCTATATAACGGGCCTCTCCATCGGTGTCCATCTGCTCTGTCTGCTCTGCCTGCCAGCAATGGCTTTCGTCGTTTGGTTCCGCAAGAAGAATCTCTTTACACGCCTCGTCAAGGCGCGTCGTAGACTTCTCAGACTCTTATTCTCCTGTCTCTTGATGTTTCTGGTGGGTGTCAGCAGCTATGGCGTCATCCTTGTTCGTGCCAATGCCTGTCTACCAATGTGTGAGAACGAGCCCAAGACGCTCTCCACGCTGGGCAGATACCTGAGTCGTGAACAGTATGGTCAGACACCGCTCTATCCTCGTATCTATTCTATGTACCACGCCAGTGCCTACGAGAGTTGGATGGGCGACATCGAGACGCATGACGGCGTGCCTACCAAGGGTGAGAACCTGCGCTATTTTCTGTCCTATCAGGTGAACTTCATGTACTGGCGCTACTTCTTTTGGAATTTTGTGGGTCGGCAGAACAATATCCAAGGGCAGGGTGAGGTAGAGCACGGCAACTGGATAACGGGTTTCCGATGGATTGACAACTGGTTGCTGGACTGCGACACGTCGAAGTTGCCAGCCGACCTGGCAGACAATAAGGGGCACAATGTGTTCTATGGTCTTCCCCTACTGCTGGGCATGCTGGGCATGCTTTGGCAGTGGCGAAAGGGTAGTGAGGGTCGTCGACAGCTATGGATTGTCTCGTTGCTATTCGTGATGACGGGTTTGGCTATTGTGGTCTATCTCAACCAGACACCTATGCAACCACGAGAGCGTGACTATGCCTATGTCGGGTCGTTCTATGCCTTTGCCATCTGGATAGGCTTGGGCGCAGCCAACTTCAGGAAACTTGCCCCCTTGGCACTCCTCATCCCCTTGCAGATGGCTTCGCAGACATGGGACGACCACGATCGCTCTGGTCGCTATACCTGTCGCGACTTCGGAAGGAACTATCTGATGACCATGCAGGATGAGGGCTTTCCCGTAATCTTTACCAATGGCGACAATGACACGTTTCCTTTGTGGTATAATCAAGAGGTGGAAGGTGTGCGTAGAGATACTCGTGACTGTAACCTGGAATATCTGCAGACCGATTGGTATATTGACCAGATGAAGCGCCCTGCCTATGACTCGCCTGCCTTGCCCATCAGCTGGAGCCATGAAGACTACCGGCAAGGAAAGATGGAATACCTGCCCATCAATACCGATAGCCTTTCCATCCCATCCTCAGAAGGTACCATGGTCATTTCGCTGAAGGGCAAGCAGTATCTGCTGAAAAATGAGCTGATGGTGCTGGAAATGCTGTCAAATGCCGTATGGACACGTCCTTTCTATATGTCTATCAGCATGGGCAATAACCTGTCGTTCCTCCGTGACCATCTGGTACTCGAAGGTCTGGCCTATCGCATATCGCCCACTGCCGACGGCCGTCAGGTGGATGTAGAACGCCTCTACAACAACATTATGCACCGCTATCGCTATGGCGGACTAAGCACCAAAGGACTCTATATCGATGAAGATGTAAAGCATATGGCCAACACCCATCAGTTTATCATGGGTGTGCTTATTGACTCACTGCTTCAGCAGGGTGATACCCAACGGGCATTGAAGGTCTGCCGCAAGTGGCAACAGGAGATGCCTGAGGAGAACATTCCCTATACCGACTCAGCTCTCGCCATGGCCCGCTGCTTCTATCTGAACAATCTCTCCAAACAGGGCGACGCCATCGTCTCCAACCTTTTGAGACGTTCCGTTGAGTGGCTCTCGTGGATAGGCACCATCGACTCCTCGCGGCGTGCTGTTTCCAACTATTCACGTAGCCTATGGCAGCAAAACCTGCAGCAGGCTCTCATCGTGGCTGCACAATATGACAGAACTGACCTTTACCAACAATATATAAAACATTATGACCGCTATGTCCCACAACACTAATCGCATCCTTCAGATCCTTCTGAATAGTCGCATCATCCTCCTCATTGCCTGTATGCTGATCATCATAGGTTATTTGTTGATGTCTGGCGATGGCACCACGGAGCAGGCTTTCAATCCTGATGTTTTCTCAACGCGTCGTATCGTCGTAGCCCCCATGCTCTGCCTCGCTGGCTATCTGCTGGTAGTCGTTGGCATTCTCAGACGAAAATAAACTCTGTTGACGCCTTGTAATAATCTTTAACAAAACAAAGTTTAAGAAAATCTTAAATTATTAATTACTAAGTTTTTATAAACTATTTTTCATACACTCTCTGGCGAAGAATCCTTATCTTTGCACCAACAATCCGATGCAACCGTAAATGATTAGATTCTTCGTACTGATTATATGCCTGTTAGCCTTGGCCGTGATGGTCAAGGCACAGGTTTCTTCTGACGAGAAAAAGGTCAGCATACCTGACTCTATAAAGAGTCCGGCAGACGACTTCGAAGAATGGTTGCGCAACGAACCGCTGAAGCCCACGCGACGTGACTCTTCCATCTTGCAGCCCGTCCATCCCCAGCTGAAGTCTCTCTCTCCAAAGGCTATGATGCCACAGCAGAAGCCCGTTCAGGTTGTCATCATGACGCCCAAGCTGCGCCAGGATATGATACTCTGCTACCAAGGCCACATGCTGGAAGAAAGGAAGAAGCAGTTCCGTCAGGAGGGTGGCGTTATGGTGAGCAGTGTCAACCCCCTTTCTCTGGCTGCCCTCCTCATCAGCAAACTCCTGCCCAACCGCAAGTCGAAGAAAGAGCGCCAGCGCGAGAAACTCCAACAGGTTTTGGACAACTATTAATGTCACTGTTAAGCCCTATTTTTCTGGAGAATTGTTTGGTTCTTCAGAAAAAATGAGTATCTTTGCATCGTGTTGCATAAATATTATCTAACGTCAATATGGACTCATTGATGTTTTTAGGCTTTGGCCTTGATGCCTGGATAACCATCGTCACGGTGCTGGGCATGTTTACCATCCTGCTATTCACCAAATGGCGTAGCGACCTGGTATTTCTCGGAGCTATCGGCGTACTCTATGTCACGGGCGTGCTCGATGCCAAGGAAGCCTTTTCTGGTTTTAGTAGCACGTCAGTCATCACCGTCGGTGTGCTGTTCGTTGTTGTTGCAGGTCTGACCTATACTGGTGTGCTGCAGTGTATCGTGAAATATCTGCTCGGCAGTCCCAACAGCTACTCGAAGGCAGTGACGCGACTGATGCTGCCCGTGGCTGTGCTCAGCTCGTTCCTAAGCAATACGACAGTGGTGTCGCTCTTCGTCAACATCGTCAAGATGTGGGCAAAGAAGCTCGGCATATCGCCCTCCAAACTGCTCATCCCTCTGAGCTATGCATCGGGTATGGGAGGTGTCTGTACCCTTATCGGCACACCGCCGAACCTCATCATCAGTGGACTCTACGAGGAGAAGACGGGGGAGGCCATGAACATCCTGACAACCACCATCCCGGGATTGTTCTGTCTGGCTATCGGCGTACTGTCGATTATCGCCATGCGCCGACTGTTGCCCGATCGCAAGGTTCCTGAGAGTGCCTTCGAGTCGACAGGCGAATACACCGTGGAATTCCTCGTCCCCTCAGACAATCCGTATATCGGCAAGAAGTTGGGACAGGCAGGACTCTTCCATGTTAAAGGTGGTAGCCTGATTGAGATGCACCACTTCGACAATGTGCCGTTGGCCATCACGGAGAACGAACCCATCATGGGCGGAGACCATCTGGTCTATGCCGGACGCATTGACGAGCTGATAGATATGGCATCTTCACATAAGTTGGTGAGTGCCGACCACCACATCTTCTCTATTGACGAGGTCCACGACTACCGTCTGCACACGGCATACATCACCTTTGGCAGCAGTCTGATAGGTACGACCATCGGCGGCAGCACGTTTGAGAAAGACAACAACGTGATGCTGGCGGCTGTGGCTCGACGTGGTGAGCGTCTCAATGTGGCACCGCGAGAAGTGGAGCTGCAGGCTGGCGACACGCTGCTGTTGGTATGTCCGAAGCAGATCAACGTCAACACGGCGGCGTTGAAGCACGACCTACACTTCTTCGATTCCGAAGACGTTCCCAACATCGGGTATGGTACGCTCATCTCTTCTGCTATCATGATAGCTATGGTGGCACTGTCGGCCTTTGGCGTCTTGCCATTGCTGCAGTGTGCCTTCCTTGCTGCTGCCGCCATGCTCATCTGTCGCTGCTGCAATATGGACCAGGCCATGAGGGCCATCAACTGGGACATCCTGATGGTCTTCGCTGGTAGTGCTGTCCTCGGCCTAGCCATCCAGAAGACAGGCATCGCCGAATGGTTAGCCAATGGCATCCTCGACGTCTGCGGCACCAACCCGCTTGTCGTGATGACAGCCGTCTGCTTCGTAGGAACCTTCATCACCGAGTTTATCTCGAATACCGCTGCAGGTGCCATGTTCTTCCCCATCATGTACGAGGCCGCCGAGAAGCTGGGCTACGACCCCTTCCCCTTCCTCGTCGCCCTGATGGTTAGCGTAAGCAGCAGTTTTGCCACACCTATCGGTTCGCCCACCCACATGTTGGTCTATGGTCCTGGTGGCTACCGCTTCAGCGACTTCATGCGTATCGGTCTGCTGATGAACCTCATCATCCTTGCCGCCAACATCCTGATAGTAAATCTCGTCTATCCATTGACGCCATTACAATAATAATAAGGTAATTAAGTACTGAGTGCACAGCAGGGACAGTTCCGCTGTGCACTCTATTTATAGTCTCACGCCCAACGCTACCTTTGCAAAACCTTCGGTAAGCGTTACCTTACTCTGGTCTTTCTTGTAGGTGAAGTTGTTAAACTGCGCCTGGAAACCAAGATAGCAGTTCTTCCAGTTGTAGGTAATGCCAAGTCGTAGGTCAACGTTGAAGCGTAGCGCACTATAGTCCACTTCCGAGTCCAGATCCCAGTAGCGTACCACGTCGTCAGGCCCCGTTGCCAGACGCATGGGTTTCTTGCTCTTTCCATTCTCCCACTTCTTGGTCTGTGGGTCCCATTTCCCATAGTCGTCGACTTGTCCGGTCTCTGGAGTCAGCTCGTAGTTGAAGTCATACTTGTCAATCTTCACTCGGTTGTACACGCTCAGCGTGGGCATCGTCATGGCATTGATGACAAGTCCACGGAAGGGTACGAAGTTATATCCGTAGCCAAAGCCGATATTGGCCTGATGCACCTTGATGCGGTGTATGCCCTGGGCAATCATCATGAACGCGTAGTTGGACATGTCCGAATAGTCAAACGACGACTGATACCAGGTAGCACCTATCAGGAAAGAACCCGCCGAACGACGCTGGATGACAGACTGGTTGTAGGCAGCAGCCTGCGAATAGCGGCGTCCGTTAAACACATAATAGCCATTCACATATACCGAACGGATCCATACGGGCGAAGGCATATTACCGCTCTTCTCATAATCCTGGGTCTGCTGTCCGTTTTCAGTCTCCTTTGCTGAAAACGTTACCTCGCTGATGTTAAACCTCCTCAGACGGAAGGTCAGTCCGTATTTGGCTCCCGTACTGCTGAAAGTAAAGTAGCGTCCGGCATTCTTGTTGAGCGAATAAGAATAGGACAGTCCCGTGCCGCGATAGCCCACCCAGAAGCCTACAGAGCTCGCCATGGGCGGCTCGAAACACAACTGCCACTCCACGTGGTCGTTCAACGCTGGATAATCCAGCTCCTGGTTGTAGTCCACATCCACCCCATTGGTCTTATAGTTCAGAATGATCCTCCACGGCTTGTCGGGCACCTCGATATAACGTTGGTCCACCTTGGCCTTTGCCGTAGAGTCCAAGTAGTGTTGCACCCGTTTAAGATGGCGCATAATCTGTCCTCCTGCGTTCATGGAAAACAGCAGGCAACAGATTACCATTCCAACTATATTGATCTCTCGTCTCATGGGCCAGTCACGTAGATAGGTGTTGCAAATGTACGAAATAATAAGGAATTACACAAGAAAACTGAGAGGAAAAACTTTCGCGCATGCAATACCCCTTGCGTATTTTTTTTTATTGTTGCTGCAACTTTTCTACCTGCTTCTTACGCCTAACAGACAAAAGAAACAGAAAAAAATAGCACAAGACTGTAGTAAAACAATACTACCTTGCGTCTAAGGAGTAAAAAACAACTATTAAAAAACTTACGATTATGAAACAGTTAGTATTCGCAGCCATGATGTGCGTAGCCGCCATGAGCGCCAAGGCACAAGTTCTTACCTCTGAAACCGTTAAGAACAGTTATGAGACCGTCATCAATCTGCCCGAGAGTGATTTCGCCTACAATGCCGACTATACCGAAGACGACATCACCACCATGTATGTCTATCAGGAAAGTGTTGATGGCAAGGACTTCAAACTCACTCCCTATCGCAAGTATGAATACACCTATGCCCCTGACGGCACGCTGACTAGCAAGGTAACCTCTCAATGGGACGATATGAACATGCGTTGGGCCATCGCTTCACGCCACGACTACACCCTTAACAACGACACCTATAGCATAGAGTATAGTCACTACAACAAGCAGTCCGACAGCTTCGAGCAGCCAGTGGACAAGATGGTTTACTCCCTGCAACCCTACAGCGATGTCCACAACATCAGCCACTATCGCCGCCAGGACCCCTCCACACCGTATCAGCTCATCAGCGAGATACAGGTCAATGAAATGCCACTCCTCTTTGCTGACCATTGACAGTAACATCATATATATTAGGTTTGTATGTATCGGGTTCACTCCAAATGAAGTGAACCCCTTTTTGTTTTTAGTAAGTTTTTAAATATTGCTTACACTGCCTACACATCCTACATTCTATACTGATAATTAGAACTTTGTGCAATGTAGGCAAAATCTACAAATTCTAATAAATAGTTTCATACATACAGCTGACACAGATGCAAGACAGCTGTATAAACACCCCGTATACAGCTAAGCTAGCGCTGGCTTAGCTGTTCCCGCTTCTGTATTAGCTGTACATTTCAGAAAAGACCTCACATTCCCCCGATGCCTTTATTTATAGGGGTTTCAGCGTGGGGAACACGTTTCGAGGTTCCCCACATATTCCCCAAACATTCCCCATTTCCAAGAAATTAAACGAACACGAATTGTACGAATTTTAGTGCAAGATAGATTGTCAACTGAAGATTGATAGATAAGGTGGAGAACCTGTGTGGAATGTATGGGGAATGTAATCTAGGGTTCCCCACCTCTCCAATCCTTTCTACATCGACATTCCGCGAAATTTGTGGGGAATGGGGATTACAAAGGCGTTTTTTTACTCAGTAGTTTTCATGAGTCACCGAAAATGTTTATCTTTGCAAGCAATAATGCCCACAACTATATAATTGCAATGGATGAAGATAAAGATTTTCTGAGGCAAGACAACAACTACCGGACGTTAAAGGCGTTCTTGACTCTGCCGTCTTCCGCGAAAAGATTAAGGAGCGTTCTGACGAGACCATCGCCAATATTGCCATCACACTTATCCATCAATGCGACATCCTTATCCGTGGGCTCATAGAGTGGAAGAAGCGCGACTTTCTGGAAAAAGGCGGCATCAAGGAGGAAATGTATAAGGCGCGGAAAGACTGGCAGAAGAAGAATGGCGCCTACGGGAAGATTGCATACGAAGGGCATGGGTATAATGGGCGATATGGGGTTAATGGGCAAAATCCTACTCGAGAAACGCCCAGCCAGCCCACTCAGCCCATAAAACCCAACAACCCCAATAAAACCCAATAAACCGTAATAATAGAGTGCAGAACCGCCTTGTGTAAAAAAAGTAACTTTTTGCTTTGTATTCTGCTCGCTTATTTGTACCTTTGCCAACAATATGCAGAAATTAGTTGAACTATACAAGAAATGGAGTGGGGAGGAACCCAAGAACGTACAGCAGCTGACGGCTGGTGGTAGCAATCGTGAGTATTACCGCATGACCTCGTCGGAGGGCAAGAGCGTAGTGGGTTGCGTGGGCACCAGTCGTGACGAGAATCACGCCTTTGTCTATCTGGCCAAGCATTTTACGGAGTGTAAGTTGCCCGTACCCACGATTCTTGCTGTCAGCGACGACGAGCTGCGCTATATCCAGACCGATCTGGGTTCTGTCTCGCTGTTCGACGCCATTCGTGGTGGTCGTGAGGCAGGTGGCCGCTACACGCTGAAGGAACAGGAACTGTTGCGCCGCACCATCCGCGAGTTGCCCAAGATTCAGATGGTGGGTGCCGACGGTCTTGACTTTGCCAACTGCTATCCGCAGCCCGCCTTCGACAAAGACTCTGTGCTCTTCGACCTCAACTATTTCAAATACTGTTTTCTGAAGGCTACGGAGATAGACTTCCACGAGTTGAAGCTGGAGGCCGACTTCCGTCTGCTGGCTAAGGACCTGACGAATGCCGACGATGCTCAGGGATTCCTCTATCGTGACTTCCAGGCAAGGAATGTGATGCTGGTCAATAGCCAAGAGCATACATCTAATAGCCAAAAGCCATTTTTCATCGACTTTCAGGGCGGTCGCAAGGGTCCGTACTACTACGACCTAGCATCGTTCCTCTGGCAGGCCAGCGCCAAGTATCCTTACAAGGTGCGTCGCGAGTTGGTCTATGAGTACTACAATGCCATGAAACAACTGACGGAGGTGCCGTCGCCCCACCATTTCGTGGACCGTCTGTCACTCTTCGTGCTGTTCCGCCAGCTGCAGGTGCTGGGAGCCTACGGCTTCCGTGGCTATTTCGAGCGTAAGCAGCACTTCATCGAGTCTATCCCACCTGCTATGCAGAATATCCGTGAGTTGCTCGACGAGCGCAACTTCCCTTATCCGTACCTGACTGATATCCTGCGTAAGCTGACGGAGATGCCTCGCTTCCAGCAGGTGCAGACAACGATGAGCCGTGCAGATGGCTACAAGACAACCAGTCTGAACCCCTATAAGCCCCACCCGCAGGATGGTCCTGCCACGTTCTCCAAGTACGATGCCCAGGGTCCGCTTGTGGTGCGCGTCTACAGTTTCTCGTATGGCAAGGGCATTCCTGAGGATGAGAGCGGCAATGGTGGCGGCTACGTCTTCGACTGTCGTTCGACGCACAACCCAGGTCGCTATGAGCCCTACAAACAGCTGACAGGACTTGACGAGCCCGTTATCCGTTTCCTCGAGGACGATGGCGAGATACTGACCTTCTTGGACAGCGTCTATAAGCTGGCCGATGCGCATGTACGCCGCTATATCCAACGTGGCTTCACCAGTCTGATGTTCTGCTTCGGCTGTACGGGCGGCCAGCACCGTTCTGTCTATAGTGCGCAGCACTTGGCCGAGCATATCCATGAGAAGTTCGGCATCGAGGTTCGCATCTGCCATCGTGAACAAAAAATTACCCAGACACTGCCAAGTGCTGGGTAATTGAGATGTCTTGATTATTTAAGGAAAGAAATTTCCAGAAATAATTATTTCACCACCTTCTTCTTGCCGTTCTGAATATAAATCCTGCCAGCCTGCGGGGTAGATACCTTGTTGCCCAGTAGGTCGTAGAGCTGGCTGTTGGCCTTTGACTGTTGGCTATTAGCTACTTCCTCGATGCCAGTGGCATTGCCGATGATAGGCGTGATGACGGTGGAACTGGAGGGCATCTGCAGCGTTAGCTCGCTACCTTGAACCTCTTTGTTGGCGCCGCCGACAATCTTCCACCCCGTAACCATCTTGCCTTCCTCGTTGGCTGTGGCAGTGAGTGTGATGGTGCGCCCAGCATAGTATTTGCCG
>OMQN01000019.1 GCA_900313235.1 uncultured Prevotellaceae bacterium
TTAACTTTAGCCATTCTAAAACTGTTTAAAAGTGTTTTTGGAAATGGAACTAAAGATTAAGCCTCGTTGTGGGTTGAATCGTATGTAGCTGCGATGGTGAAACCAATCTCGTCGAGAGCGTAGGTCAGCTTATCGATCTTGTTTGAGAAGAAGTTGTAAACAACGGTAGCAACCCAAGAAGTCAAAATACCAGAAGCTGTGTTCACAAGGGCCTCAGAAATACCGGCAGACAGAGCCATAGAGTCAGCACCACCACCAGCAGACAGAGCCTGGAACGAACCGATCATACCGAGCACAGTACCGAACAGAGCGGTCAGGGTACCCAGAGATACGATGGTTGCAACCATAGGCATGTTCATCTGCAGAGTAGGCATCTCCAGCTGAGTAGCCTCCTCGTGAGCCTGCTGGATCTTAGCAATCTTAGCAGCCTTCTTCAGAGTAGAGTCGGTCTCAACAGTCTGATACATATTGATAGAAGCCAATACGACGTTTGCTACAGAACCCTGCATCTTGTCGCAGAGAGCCTTAGCCTCATCGAACTTCTGAGCCTTAACGGCAGCCTTCACCTGAGCAGTGAACTTAGCGAGGTTCATCTTACCAGAAGCAGACTTGATAGCGAAGAAACGCTCGAAACCGAGGCAGATAACGGTGAACAGAAGGGTCAGGATCAGACCTACAACGAAACCTCCCTTATAAACGGTACCCAGCAGGTTTGCGGGATGGCCAGAACGGTCGCCACCGATGAAGTTGTCGGGGTTACCCATTACGAAATACCAAACACTGTAACCAGCTGCGCAGCAGATAGCGAGGATAATCCATGCTTCCTTAACACCTCCGAAGCCCGACTTTTTGGCCTGGGCTGTAGCCTTTGTTGTTGTTGCCATAAAAAATGTTTTTTTTAGTTATTAAATGAATTAATGTTGTTATGTTTCAGATTTGTATTTCTCGGCAAAGATAGCAAATTCGGTTGTACTAACAGCCGAATTAAGAACTTTTAACTTGATATTTCTCAATTTATTTCAACTCTGCCAGTGTTTCTTTGATTCTGCGCATTGCCTCAACGATGTTTTCGTCGCTGGTGGCATAGCTCATGCGGAAACACTGTGGGTCGCCGAAAGCGTCGCCGCCGACAGTAGCCACATGGCCTTGTTCCAGCAGGTACATGGCGAGGTCGGTGCTGTTTTCGATGACCTTTCCCTGTGGTGTCTTCTTGCCATAGAACGATGAGCACTTGGGGAACAGATAGAAAGCACCCTCGGGTACGTTGACTTCCAGTCCGGGAATGTCCTTTGCCAACTTGACGATGAGGTCGCGACGGCGCTCAAAAGCCTGGCGCATGTCCTCTACGCACTGTTGACTGCTGACGTAGGCAAACTCGGCAGCCTTCTGGCTGACGGAGCATGGACCGCTGGTGTATTGGCCTTGCAACTTGTTGCAGCCTTTGACAATCCATTCGGGAGCTGCGATATAGCCGATGCGCCAACCCGTCATGGCGTATGCCTTTGAGACACCGTTGACGATGATAGCGCGCTCCTTCATGCCCGGGAACTGGGCGATACTCTCGTGTTTGCCAATATAGTTGATGTGCTCGTAGATTTCGTCAGCGAGTACGAACAAATCCTCGTGTTTCAGGATGACGTCAGCCAGGGCTTTCAGCTCTTCGTGATTGTACACGCTACCTGTAGGATTGCTGGGTGAGCAGAGGATAATCAAGCGGGTTTTGGGCGTGATGGCGGCCTCCAACTGGGCGGCAGTCATCTTGAAGTTCTGCTCGAAACCGGCCTCTACGAAGACAGGCTTGCCACCTGCCAACAGTGCCATCTGCGGGTAGCTGACCCAGTAGGGGGTAGGGATGATAACCTCCTCGCCGTCGTTGACCAGTGCCATGACGGTGTTGCAGACACTCTGCTTGGCACCGTTGCTCACCAGTATCTCGTTGATGGTGTAATCCAACTGGTTCTCGTTTTTGAGCTTGGCAACGATAGCCTTACGCAAATCAGGGTAGCCAGGGACGGGCGAGTAGCGAGAATAGTTCTCGTCGATAGCCTGTTTGGCAGCCTGTTTAATGTGGTCGGGCGTGTTGAAGTCGGGCTCACCCACACTCATGTTAATCACGTCAATGCCCTGAGCTTTCATCTCAGAACTCTTTTGCGACATAGCCAGCGTTGCTGATGGTGCCAGTCGTTGCAAACGGTCGGATAATTGTGCCATAGTCTTGCGTTATGTGTATTATCAACTTGCAAAAGTACGCATTTTATTCGTGATACACGAAAAAAAACTGCATTTTATTAATTCTTAACTCTTATTTCAAGTGCAGCGTATGCCCCATGCGCTCCTGCTTGGTCTTCAGGTAGCGGTAGTCGTACTCGTTGGGCGTCACCTCGATGGGTACGTTCTCGACGATTTCCAGTCCGTAGGCCTCCAGACCGACGCGCTTGGTGGGGTTGTTGGTCATAAGGCGCATCTTGTGGATACCCAGGTGGCGCAGCATCTGTGCACCGCAGCCGTAGTCGCGCTCGTCGGGCTTAAAGCCCAGGTGCACGTTGGCCTCTACGGTGTCCATGCCCTGCTCCTGCAACTTGTAGGCGGCAATCTTGTTCATCAGACCGATGCCGCGGCCTTCCTGCTGCATGTAGATGACGACACCCTTGCCTTCGCGTTCGATCATCTCCATGGCCTTGTGCAACTGCTCACCGCAGTCGCAGCGCATAGAGCCGAGAATGTCGCCCGTAGCACAACTGGAGTGTACGCGGACCAATACGGGTTCGTCGTCGCGCCACTCACCCTTGATGAGTGCCATGTGCTCCAGACCGTTCGACTTCTGACGGAACGGTATCAGACGGAAGTGACCGTACTTGGTGGGCATGTCGGCACTGTTGCCAATCTCTATCAGCGACTCCTTCTTCAGTCGGTAGGCGATGAGGTCCTTGATGGTGATAATCTTCAGACCTTGTTCTTTGGCAAATACCTGCAACTCTGGCATGCGAGCCATCGTGCCGTCCTCGTTCATGATTTCGATGAGGGCGCCAACGGGTTGCAAATCGCAGAGTTTGCAAAGGTCAATGGCTGCCTCGGTATGTCCGGAGCGGCGCAGAACACCATTGTCCTGCGCATATAGCGGGTTGATGTGCCCGGGACGGGCAAAGGTCTCTGCCTTCGACTGTGGGTCGGCAAGTGCGCGGATGGTGGCGCAGCGGTCGTGGGCTGAGACTCCGGTGGTGCAGCCTTCTATCTTGTCAACGGTTACCGTGAAGGGGGTGCCCAGCAGTGAGGTGTTGTCCTGCACTTGATGGGGCAGGTTCAGCTCGTCAGCACGGCTGATGGTTAGCGGGGCGCAGAGTACGCCGCGTGCCTTCTTCAGCATGAAGTTCACCATCTCTGGTGTGATCTTCTCGGCGGCACAGATGAGGTCGCCTTCGTTCTCACGGTCTTCGTCATCTACCACAATGACGAATTTGCCGGCTTTGAAGTCGGCGAGTGCCTCTTCGATGGTGTTGAGTTTCAGTGGTTCCATATCTTAGTTGTTTGTTCTATTCCTTATTTATTAATATAGAGTTCCTCAATACGGCTGATGAGTTTGCCGTTGGTACGCTGTATGTGCTGCAGGTCCTTGTACAGTCGGAAGCGGAAGCGTATCATGCGGAAATAGAAGAAGACGCCCGTCGGCAGGAACAGTCCTGTAATGATGTTTAGCCATTTGCGTCTGAAGGGACGCGTGTGGGCGTTCGGCGCAATGATGGGGTAGCGGTTCAACAGCATGATGACGCGCTTGTCGCGGCTGTACGACAAGTTTTCGATGGTGGCTTCCAACTCGTCGTTCAGCGTGGCTATCTCCTGGTCGTTGCCCGGACGGAAGAATACCTCTATCGGGTTCGGCCAGCGCAGCAGCTTGTGGTCCTCCATGTAGTTGGCTGTCTGTGCACTGATGGCTGCCAACTTGGTGCTGTCGGTCTGATAGTCGGGGTCTTCTATGATGACTTCCTTGCTCATGATGCTACGCTTGGTGCGCAGCCCCAGCAGTCGCATGATGAGATTCTTGTACATGTCGATGTTGAATACCGTAGAGTCCTTGTTGGCCTTGTAGGTAAAGAAGATGGCAATGGGCGACAGTACCACGGTGCCTAACAGTTTGCCGAACCATACTGTCCACTCGTCGATACGTGCCATGCGCATACCGGTATTGTCGAGAATGTAGAAGATGATGAACACGATGACGGAGATGATGACCGGCACACCAAGTCCACCTTTACGGATGATGGCGCCCAGCGGTGCTCCGATGAAGAAGAAGATGATGCACGACAGCGACAGTGTGAACTTGTTGATGGCCTCCATCATGTGCATGCGCTCTTCGCGGTTCAGCCAGTATGTCCACTCGGCCTTGTAGTCCATGTTGGCCAGCGTCATCTGTACATCGTTCGAGGCCTGCGTGATGACACGCTGTTTGTCCTCGGCGGTCATTTTGTGGTAGAGCGAGTCAAAGAGCTGGCTACGTCCTGCCACCTCTTTCTCTACCTTCGTGGAGTCGTTGTTGATCAGTGATGCTCGCAAGAAAGTAAGCTGTTTGGCTTCGCGGTAGTTCTGGTGACCCACCGAGTCGTTGAACTCACGGATGGAGTCCAGGTCGTGGACGATGCGGCTAAGCCCTTTCGAGCGGGCATCGGCAGAGATGCCACCCATCTCTGTCAGGTTGAAGCCGCTGTCAAAGTCCAGCAGTATCTTCTTCGTCGAGAAGGTCTCGCGGCGATAGGGCACGTTGGCGTCGACACCGATATTCGACTGGCGCATGTTCTCAAACCACTCACCACTGTACAGCGTCAGCAGCAGGTGCTTCTTCTCTTCCGTGGTCTGAATGCGTCCGGAATCAGCCAAGATGACGGCAGCATCATCGTAGCCGCCGTTCATGCGGTATATCATGATGCCATAGAGTACACCGCGATCCAGGTCTTTCTTCTGGACATAGAGGTTTGAGTTGGGAATGCCGTCATAGAAGATGCCTTCCGGAATCTCTACCTCGGGGTTGGTCTGCTTCATAGAGATGAGCAGTTGCTGGAAGGCGATAAAGGCACGCGGGCCAATGACCTCCTGGAAGTAGAACGAGATGCAGGCTATGGTGAAGGTGATGACTATCAGCGAGCGCATGGCCTGCATCAGTGATATACCGGCAGCCTTGATGGCCGTCAGCTCCGAGCTCTCTCCCAGGTTGCCGAAGGTTATCAGCGACGACAGGAGGATGGCCAGCGGGAAAGCCTGTGGCATCAGCATGATACCCATGTACCAGAAGAACTGTGCCAAGATGTCCAGGGACAGACCTTTACCAATCAGCTCGTCGACATAACGCCACAAGAACTGCATCATCAGCACAAACTGGCAGATGACGAAGGCGGCAAAAAACAGTAATCCGAACTGCTTGGCAATGAATATGTCTAACTTCTTAATGCGAAACATGTTTCAGCCTGCAAAATTATAAAAAAACCACGAATTACACGAATTTTACGAATTATTATTAGTTAAATCGCCACAATTTATAAATAGAATAGAACTGTGCCTTGCAATTAATTCGTGAAAATCGTGTAATTCGTAGTTGAGAAGACTTTACAGTCCACTGACGCGGTGCAGGCGCTCCAAGTTGTCGTCCCAGATGCCGCGCAGGTCGGCAGCCTCGTCGTCATCGGCGGCATAGTCGGTAATCAACAGCGTCAGATTTCCTGTTTCCTTGCTCTGTGCGATGCGCAGTTCCCAGTATGCCTCAGGGGTGTCTTCGTGGTAGTCCCACATCAGGCGGATGTGGTCGAACTTCTCCTTATTTAATATACGCGACTGTTTTGTGTCACGTTCTGTCCAGGGCTGTCCCCAGGTGAAGGTCATCGTCTCGTTGTCGTCTTCTTCCACCACTTTGTCTGCCAGCCACTTTTGCATGCCTGCGGCATTACTAATCATGTCCCATACAATCTTGATGGAATTTGTTGCCAGAGGGTATTCAATTGTAAGTTTCTGCATAATTATGTGCGTTTTAGGTGGTCAATATAATCATTTGACACTGCAAAAGTACAAAAAAAAATAGAAAACAAAGCATTTTTTGGAAAAAAGTTTTGGTAATTAAAAACTTTGTTGTACCTTTGCACCCGCTTAACAGCAATGATGGCGGGATAGCTCAGCTGGTTAGAGCGCATGATTCATAATCATGAGGTCCCCAGTTCAATCCTGGGTCCCGCTACAAAGAACGTCCTGTAGATGCTTTTCTACAGGATGTTCTTTTTGCGTTTTTCCTTTGGTTTTTCACTTTTTTCGTCGTACCTTTGCAGCATCATTGCGAATAACATACATATAAACTACAATGAGTAAGATTAAGACAATAGGTATTTTGACGTCGGGCGGCGATTCACCCGGCATGAACGCAGCCATCCGTGCCGTGACGCGCGCTGGCATCTGTAATGGTTTTACAATTAAGGGTATCTACCGTGGTTACGACGGGCTCATCAAGGACGAGGTGAAAGTGTTGACGACAGAGGATGTCAGCGGCATCATCACCCGTGGTGGTACAATTCTGAAGACGGCACGCTCCAAGGAGTTTATGACTCCAGAGGGTATGCAGAAGGCTTACGAGACCTGTCAGAAGGAAGAAATTGACGCCTTGGTGGTGATTGGCGGTAATGGTTCGCTGACAGGAGCTTGGAACTTTGGCGTGGAGTTCGACTTCCCCGTAATAGGTCTGCCCGGTACCATCGACAACGACCTCTACGGTACCGATGCCACCATCGGCTATGACACTACGATGAATACCATCATGGAGTGTGTGGACCGCATCCGCGATACTGCCAACTCTCACGAGCGCATCTTCTTTGTGGAGGTGATGGGACGTGATGCTGGTTTCCTGGCTCAGAACTGTGCCATTGCCTGTGGTGCTGAGGCTGCCATTGTTCCTGAGGAGACGACAGATGTCGACCAGTTGGCAGCCTTCATGTCGCGTGGTATTCGTAAGTCGAAGAAGTCATGTATCGTCATCGTCTCTGAGAGTCCTAAGTGTGGTGCTCTCTACTATGCCGAGCGCGTGAAAAACGAGTTCCCCGAGTTCGACGTACGTGTCTCTATCCTTGGCCACCTGCAGCGTGGCGGCAGTCCTTCGGCTCGCGACCGTATCCTGGCCAGCAGCACGGGTGTCGGTGCCATTGAGGCCATCAAGCAAGGACAGCGCAACGTGATGGTGGGCTATCGCAACAATGACATTGTCTATGTGCCCTTCTCAGAGTGCATCCGTACCGACAAGCGTTTCGACAAGCGTCTCATCACAGTGCTTGATGAGTTGAGCATTTAAAGCCACGGGCGGAGCCTTTGCTCTTTTCCCGGCAGCGATAACAAAAAGGAATCTTCTCGTAATGAGAAAATTCCTTTTTTGTTGTATTTCATGGTATGTGAATATTAGAACTTGTAGTCTATGCCGATACCGATAACGTTGTTAGTGCGTGAGTAGGTCTCTTTGCCGTAATCGGTCTGCTTGTTGTAATTGCTATAGATACTGCAGAAGTAACCTGCATTCAGACGTACCTTCTCGGTGATGTTCCATGCGCCACCCAGACCTACCGACCAGCTGTCGCATGCAAAGGATGTGTTCTGTTCATAGCCGTCAGACAGGCCGTAGTCAGTGCGCTGACCGCCACAGCTGATGGTGAACTTGTCGTTGATGTCATATTCGATACCTGCCAAGAACTCGTGGGTGCCGTGGGTCAGCTCGTTCTGGCGGTCGTTGGCCATCTTGGCATTCTTGTCGTCGAAGAAATGGTATTCAACGGTGGCGCGCAACTTGGGCGTGAACTCATAGCCAGCAGCCAGAGAGAGCAGGGCGGGCATATCGTAACGGGTTTTGGCACCGTCTTCGTAAGGAGCGGTATAGGCGCTGAAACCACCGCCCAACTGCTGTTGGATGCCGTTTCCTATGGCTTGGGCCTGGGCGGCAGTGATGGCACCGGCCACTACTAATTGTGTCAATGGCTCCGTGACCATCTTGTTGGTATTGATGTCGGCTTCCAAGACGTTGGTGTCGTTCTCAGTACTAATCTTGGTGCGGAACTCGTAGCGAGCAGTCAGCGTGAGAGGTCCCTGATGGAAGGCGAGGCTGATAATAGGTGTGAAGCCCCAGCCTTTCTGGTTTACGTCGAGCAGCAGACTGGCCAGTTTACCTTTAGTGGCGTGGTTGTCGGCAATGACGTGGCCGCGGTAGTATCCGTCGTAGTAATTGGCGCGGAAACCTACTGCTGCAGCCAGACAGTCAAGAATCTTATAGCTGAAGTTGGCCTGCCATCCGTAGATGTACTGCTTACCTTTCATGTCGGCATCAATGGTATATTGGTCAGGGGTGATGGTTGGGATGGCTCCTTGCGTAGCGTCAGACAGTCCCTTGGTTAGTTTGGAGATGGTGCCACTCAGCAACACGTTGAACATGGGGACACCTTCTTCATACTCGACGAATCCGCCACTGCCTACGATACCTATCATGCTGGATATGGCCCAGCGGTCTTTCTTGTAGGAAGCGAAGAGTGCCGGTACGATGGGTGCCGAAGCCTTGCCCTCATAGAGCTTGCTTCTCTTGTCGGTTGTTAACTCAATGTCGCGATACTGCCAAGGTTTCTGAAAGTTCAGTGACATCTGCCAACCCTCGTGGCCCCATACCAGTCCGGCAGGATTCGAGAAAGCAGCGTCGATGTCGAACGAGGCACCGCGTGCCATCATGCGGTCAAAAGCGATGTGATAGTTTGTGTTAGTCATCAATCCGCCAGCCCAAGTGGTCGTGGCGAGAATGGCTGTCGCAGCCATGAAAACAATTCTTTTTCTCATTTGGAATTAATTTGGTCAAATTTGCGGCTGCAAAGGTACAACCTTTTCTTGAGAAAAACGAAGAATTAACCAATTTTGTGCGCAAATCGTAGAAATAAGGGGTGGTGGAGAGAACAACAAAGCCCCGAGGTTTTGCCTCGGAGCTTTGAACCTGTTCTTGCGGAGAGAACAGGATTCGAACCTGCGAACCGGTTTTGCCGGTTACACGCTTTCCAGGCGTGCCTCTTCAACCACTCGAGCACCTCTCCAAAAATGCTTTGCACCCACTAAAATGGATTTAGCGGGTGCAAAGGTACGAATTAGCGGGCAAAAAACCAAATATTTTTTGTTATTTTAATTGCGGAATACCAGTCCGTCGCCAAACTCATCGATGATGATGGGCTTTTCGCGGTCTATCTGGTCAGCCAGTATCTTACGCGACAAGTCGTTTAGTACCAGTTGCTGGATGGCTCGCTTCACAGGACGCGCTCCGAACTCGGGGTCGTAACCCTCCTGTGCCAGATAGCTGATAGCGGCATCGGTAGTCTCCAGACGGATGCCCTGCGGCTCCAGCATGTCGGTCACACGCTTCATCTGCAGACGTACCACATCGGCTATCTGCTCCTGCGTCAGCTGCTGGAAGGTGATGATTTCGTCGATACGGTTCAGGAACTCCGGGCGCATCGTCGTACGCAGTTGCTCGCGGGTGGCGTTGCTGGTCATGATGATGATGGTGTTCTTGAAGTTGGCTGTGCGCCCCTTGTTGTCGGTCAGTCTGCCGTCGTCCAATACCTGCAACAGGATGTTGAACACATCGGGATGCGCCTTCTCTATCTCATCGAACAGCAGCACCGAGTACGGCTTGCGGCGTACGGCTTCCGTCAACTGACCACCCTCGTCGTAGCCCACGTAGCCCGGAGGTGCACCAATCAGTCGGCTGACGGTGTGCTTCTCCTGATACTCCGACATATCGATACGCGTCATCATCTGCTCGTCGTTGAACAGGTATTCTGCCAGTGCCTTGGCCAGTTCCGTCTTACCGACGCCCGTGGTACCGAGGAAGATGAACGAGGCGATAGGTCGCTTCGGGTCTTGCAGACCGGCACGGCTACGGCGCACGGCGTCAGAGACGGCATTGATGGCTTCATCCTGTCCGATGACACGGCGGTGCAGTTCCTCTTCCAAGTGCAGCAACTTCTCACGCTCGCTCTGCAGCATGCGGGTGACGGGGATGCCCGTCCAGCGGCTCACCACCTCGGCAATATCGTCGGCGGTGACCTCCTCACGGACCATCGCATTACCATCCTGTGCAGAGGCTAGCTGCGACTGTATCGACTTGATGTCATCCTCCAGCGTCTTTATTTTCGAGTAGCGTATCTCAGCCACCTTGCCATAGTCGCCCTCGCGCTCGGCACGCTCAGCCTCCAGTCGCAGGTTCTCCATTTCCTGCTTGTCCTGCTGAATCTTGTTGATGAGCTGGCGTTCACCCTCCCATTTGGCACGGAACTGGGTCTCTTGCTCTTTCAGCTCAGCAATCTCCTTGTCGAGTTGTGCTATTTTAGGCTCGTCATCCTCGCGTTTGATGGCCTCGCGCTCAATCTCCAGCTGAGCCAGACGGCGGGTTATCTCGTCGAGCTCCTCTGGCACCGAGTCGCGCTCCATGCGGAGCTTGGCGGCAGCCTCGTCCATCAGGTCGATGGCCTTGTCGGGCAGGAAACGCTCGGAGATGTATCGCTCCGACAGTTGGACGGCGGCAATGCAGGCATCATCCTGAATACGAACCTTGTGGTGGTTCTCGTAGCGCTCCTTTAGACCTCGCAGGATGCTGATGGCCGACAGTTCGTCGGGCTCATCCACCATGACCGTCTGGAAACGGCGCTCCAAGGCCTTGTCCTTCTCGAAGTATTTCTGATACTCGTTCAGCGTCGTGGCACCGATGGCGCGTAGTTCTCCACGTGCCAGGGCTGGCTTCAGAATGTTGGCAGCATCCATCGCTCCCTCACCGCCACCGGCACCCACCAGCGTGTGTATCTCGTCGATGAAGAGGATGATGCGACCCTCGGCCTTCGTCACCTCGTTGATGACCGATTTCAGGCGCTCCTCAAACTCACCCTTGTATTTCGCACCAGCCACCAGCGCACCCATGTCCAGCGAATAGAGTTGCTTGTCTTTCAGGTTCTCGGGCACGTCGCCACGTACTATTCGACCCGCCAGTCCTTCTACGATAGCCGTCTTACCCGTACCCGGTTCACCAATCAGTATTGGGTTGTTCTTCGTGCGGCGTGAAAGAATCTGTAGCAGTCGGCGTATCTCATCGTCACGGCCTATCACCGGGTCCAGCTTGCCCTGTCGCGCCATATCCACCAGGTTCTTGGCATATTTCTCCAGGCTCTGATAGTTGTCATCAGCCGACTGCGACTGCACCTTCTGACCTTGGCGCAGGTCGTTGATGGCGGCACGGAGGTCTTTCTCCGTGATGCCGGCATCCTTCAGAATACGGCCTGCGGTGGCTCCATCGGTCAGCAAAGCCAATAAAATTGGCTCACAAGAGACGAAGTCGTCGCCCTGCTTTTGGGCATATTCCTGTGCCTTCAGCAGCACTCGGTTGGTATCACCCGACAGATAGGGTTCGCCACCCGTCACACGAGGCAGGTGCTGCATTTCCGTCTGTACCAGCATGTCTATCTGCTGTGCGTTCACACCCAACTTCTGGAAGAGGAACGTGGTCACGTCCTTTGCCTTATTCAGTACGCCCGCCAGCAGATGCACCGGTTCGATGGTCTGCTGTCCGTTGCGCTGTGCGGTGTTGACGGCCTCCTGTACCGCCTCCTGCGCCTTGATTGTAAACTTGTCTAATGTCATAGTTTTGTCCTCCTATTTTTATTTTGTTTATCTGGCTATTGGCGAACAAACTACGTGCCGAAACGAAACATCCGACAAAATGACACGTTTTGCTGCCATTCTGTCGGATGAGGCGTTTGCGGTTCAACTTACTCGATGCATTTCAAGTTCTTGTCCAGTTGTTCTGTACTGCTGGCACCAACAAGCACCGATGTAACTCCCTGCTGCTTGAGAATCCAGCGCAGTGCCCGTTCGGCCATCGTCATTCCGTCCTGCTGCGCCTCGCTGTTCCATTGACGCAGCTGTTGGAGCAGGTCATCAGAGAGCATCTCCTTGCGCAGGAAATGGCCACGGGCCATGCGCGAGTCGTCGGGAATACCATTGAGGTAGCGGTCGGTTAGCAGTCCTTGGGCCAAGGGTGAGAAGGCGATGAACCCCACACCCTGTTGCTGGCATAGCTGCAAGATGCCCTCGTCGATGGGGTTCCGGTGGAGCATATTGAGTTTGCCCTGATAGATGAGCAGTGGTACGTCATGATCTTTTAAGTAGTCGATACCAAAACGTAACGGTTCCAGGGGCCAGTTGGAGATGCCTATATAGAGGGCCTTGCCCTGACGGACAATGTCGACGAGAGTCTGTAGTGTCTCCTCGAGGGGCGTGTTGGGGTCGTAGCGGTGTGAATAGAACAGGTCTACATAGTCCAAACGCATACGTCGCAGACTCTGGTCAAGTGACGCCATGAGGTATTTTCTGGAGCCCCAATCACCATAAGGGCCAGCCCACATGTCGTAACCCGCCTTGGTTGAGATGAACAACTCGTCACGATAGGGGCGCAGGTCATCGTCCATGACACGTCCCAGCGTCTCTTCTGCCGAACCATAAGGCGGTCCGTAGTTGTTGGCCAAATCAAAATGGGTAATGCCTCTGTCAAAGGCATGGCGTAGGATGCACCGCGAGCGCTGGTAGTCATCAACGCCTCCGAAGTTGTGCCACATGCCCAGGCTTACCTGAGGTAGTAGCACACCGCTGCGTCCACAGCGCACATAACGCATGGTGTCATAGCGTTTGTCTGATGCAACGTAATTCTCCATAAGTCTAAATGTGTTTTGTTGATGTGTGATAAAACTCCTTATTTCTCTATCAGAATGCGGGCATCCACTGCCACCACGTTATCAGCGTCAGCCAGCAGCGGGTTGATGTCCATCTCCTTGATTTCCGTGGCGAAGCGTAACAGCGTCGACAGGCGCACGATGATCTCTGCATACTTCTGCTCGTTGATGCCCTGCTGTCCACGTGTACCTTGTAATATCTTGTAGCCACGCAGCGAGTGAATCATCGAATGGGCCTCTTCGTAGGTCAGCGGTGCCAGGCCGCTCGAGACGTCCTTTAGTACTTCGACAAAGATGCCTCCCAGTCCACAGAGCACGACATGTCCGAAGCGTGGCTCGTATTTGGCACCGATAAACAGTTCCGTGCCCTTGACCATCTTCTGTACCATGACGGCGGTAGCATCCTTAATCTGCATCATGCGGTCAAACTCCAATGCCAGATGCTCAGCAGTACGGATGTTAAGAGCTACGCCACCGACATCACTCTTGTGTACAGGACCTACCACCTTGGCGACGACAGGATATTCCACCTCATTGGCGAAGGCCGTCAACTCCTCCTTCGACGTGCTCACCATCTCAGGGACGAGGGGGATGCCTGCACAGGAGAGGATGTCGCGCACCGTCTGAGGAGAGACATAGCCATTCTGCTCGAGGCCAAAGATGATTTTGTTGAGTCGGGGAATGTCGATGCCATAGAGTTGTACCTCTGGGGGTGCAGGCTTGGGGGTACGCATGATCTGCGAGAGGGCAGTAGCCAGCGTCACCTCGTCAGAGAAGTTGACATGTCCCTTCTGCAGGAATTCCGCTACCTCCGGACCGGCGGTGTGCAGGCTGGGTAGGATGGGGAAGATAGGCTTCTTGCACTGTAGCATCTTCTGGTGGAGCACCTCATAGGCTTCATAGAGCTGTGTAAGACCAGGCGTGCCATAGATGACGGCGATGGCATCGATCTGTTCAAACTTCTGTTCACAGTAGTCGATGGCGATGCCCAGCTGCTCTGCTGTTCCTGTGGCGAGGATGTCGATAGGATTGGCTACGGCAGAGCCTGCGAAGAGCTTTGACTTCAGCTCGTCAGCCTCAGGACCTTCTATCTTGGGAACGTTCAGCCCACCCTTCGACAGGGCATCCGTCAGCATCACGCCTGGCCCACCGGCATGCGTCACGATGGCAAAGTTCTTGCCCTTCAACTCAGGAAGGGTGAAGATGCAACCTACCGTGGTCAGTTCCTCACGAGAGAAACAGCGCACGATGCCTGCCTTGCGGAACAATGCCTCTACTGCCGAGTCGCTGCTGGCGATGGCTCCCGTATGACTGGAGGCAGCGCGCGAGCCACTCTCTGACGACCCAGCCTTGATGGCTGCTATGCGACAACCCTTACGAATCAGGCTGCAGGCATGATACAGCAACTTGTCTGGATTAGAGATGTTCTCGATATACAACAGCTTGACCTTTGAGTCGGTGTCGGCATCGAAATGCTCGTCCATATACTGCAGCACATCCTCGATACCAATCTGTTTGCCGTTGCCTATCGACCACACGCTATTGAACTGCAAACCCTTGCTGACAGCACTCTCCAGGATGAATACGGCGGTAGCTCCCGAGCCGCTGACAAAGTCGACACCCTTGGGACTGAGCTGTGGAATGGGTTTTGTGAATACGGAGTGATGCCAGCGCGTCAGCAGTCCGATGCAGTTTGGACCTATCAGTGAACAGCCGTACTTTTTGCATGAGTCTAATATCTGTTCTTCCAACAGGGCACCCTCGTGCGTCTCCTCGCCAAAACCTGCTGACAAGATGATGAAGGCACGCGTCTGCTTGTCCTTAGCCAGCTGTTCGACATACTGCGGACAGAATTTCGCAGCCACCACCAGGATGGCTAACTCTGTCGGCGGCAGCTCGCTGGCGTTGTGAAATGCCTTGATGCCCTGCACCTCGTCCTCTTTGGGATTGACGATACGTAGCGTGCCTTGATAGCCTCCCTGAAGAAGGTTGCGTACCACGGCGCCGCCAGGTTTATGTACATTGTTAGAACCGCCGATGACGACGATGCTCTTGGGTTGTAACAGTTCTCGGTTAATCATCGTAACGTATTTAATGTTGGGTGCAAAGATAGCAAATAATACGGAAATGACATACAGGAAAAGAGGAAAACTTGCAACAAGGTTGCAGAAAAACAACATTCATCGTCTGTTGCAACCAGGTTGCAACTGTGATTTCCTACCTTTGCAGCAGAAAACAATAATACAAGTAAAACATTATGTCACACGAACATCATCATCACGACCATGAGCACGGTCACGAGCATCACGGTCATCACCATCATCACCACGTCATGCCGAACTCCATGAACGGCATCTTTGTCTTCTGCATTGTACTGAACCTGCTCTTCGTGGGTGTTGAGGCCCTTGTAGGCTGGACGCAGAACTCCTTGTCACTGCTGTCTGACGCAGGTCATAACCTCAGCGACGTGTTCAGTCTCGTGCTGGTACTCATCGCCTTCCATCTGGCCAAGGTACGGTCGGGGGCCCACTACACCTACGGTCTGAAGAAGTCGACGGTACTCATCTCGCTACTCAACGCCGTACTGCTGTTGGCAGCTGTAGGAGGCATCGTCTATGAGAGTGTTCTGAAGTTCAACGAACCCGTCGATGTCAACGGTGTTGCCGTTTCGTGGACAGCAGGTATCGGCATCCTCATCAACGGACTCACTGTGGTGTTGCTGATGCGCGGTCAGAAGAACGATATCAATGTGCGTGGCGCCTTCTTGCACATGCTGGCCGATACACTGGTTTCGGTAGGAGTTGTCGTGTCGGGTGTCATCATCGCCTTGACAGGATGGAATGTCGTAGATCCTATCGTCAGTCTGATTATCGCCTTTATCATTCTTTGGTCAACGTGGAGCCTGCTGACGGCCAGTCTGCGACTGATTGTTGACGGTACGCCAGAGGGTATTGAACCTGATGAAATACAACAACTGATGGCGGCTGAGGAACATGTCGACGAGGTGCACCACCTGCATGTGTGGGCCATCAGTACTACAGACAATGCCCTGACAGCACACATTGTTGTCAAGAATATCGCGCACATGGAGGAGGTGAAAGGTCGACTGAAAGCGCTTTTGAAAGAGAAAGGTATCGGACACTCTACGCTGGAGTTTGAGACTGCCGAAAACCCCTGCCATGAGCATTGCTGTGACGATGCGCACTAAATAAAAAGAACCATATTATTGGTAAAACTCGTTAAATGGCTTGGCTGTTTAACGAGTTTTTCGTATCTTTGTCCTTGATAATAAAATACGGACGTATGATGAGCAAAAAAATAAGAACGATATTGGCTGTATGGTTGCTGATCCCCATGACCATGGTTGCACAAACCTATTCCGCACTGTGGAAACAGGTGCAGGCTGCACAAGAGAAGGATCTGCCCCAGACCGCTATCGCCCAGTTGACAAAGATAGAGACAAAGGCACGCCAAGAGCGTGCCTACGGACAACTAATAAAAGCTACACTGACGATTGTAAAGCTGCAAGGCGAGATAGCTCCTGACTCTGTGGCGCCTGCCGTCAAGCACTTAGAGCAGCAACTGGAAGGTACCCGTGAGGTAGCCCTGCAGGCTGTCTATGCCACCGTCCTGTCGAAGATATTCAGTGATAACAGCGAGCTGGAAGACCATGACGCTAAGCGTACACACTACCGCACATTGGCGCTGGCCCATCCTGAGGTGTTGGGAAAGACACCCGCCAGTAGCTACGAGCCCCTCATCATCAAGGGTAAGGACAGTGAGGTCTTTGGTCACGACCTGCTGAGTGTTATCGGAATGGAACTGGATGCCTGGCAGTGGATGACAGACTACTATGAAAAGACGGGCAACTGTCCTGCTGCTTGTCTGACAGCCGTCAATACCCGCAATACCATCGAAGGTGTCGACTCGCTGATAGCCGTCTATGGCGACTATGCGGAGGCAGGCGAGTTGGCCATCCATCGCTATAACCTGATGTTAGCGAAAGGACGCCCCACTGTGGAGAAATACCAGTGGCTGCAGGAGTCTATCCGTCGCTGGGGGAAGTGGAAACGTGCTAACGAACTGAAGAACGAGCTGGCAGACTTGACTCATCCCTGGTTTAAGGTGCAAATACCTCTGACTAGCGTGGAATTACAGAAACCACAGATGGTGAAGTTTGACGTGTTGCGTAACGTACGGCAGCTCACCATGCGTGTCTATCGCACAGCCTTGCAGGGTGATACGCAGTTGAATCCTGAGGTGGAGAAAGACTTAGCACAGATTAAGGCCAAAGGTCTGACGGAAGTGAAAGAGGCAGCACGTACGTTGACCTTTACCTCCCGTCCTGACTATGAGATCTTCAAGGAGTCTACCCAACTGGGTGCACTGCCTGCTGGTGTCTATCTGCTTAGCTTTAGTACGAATCCAGAGACGGAAACAATCTATCAGCTCTATTTTGTATCGGGCATTCGTCTGTTGCAGCAGACACAGCCCGACAAGCAACTGCGTTATGTCGTAGTAGATGCCACCACAGGACAGCCTGTTAGCGGTGCGCAGCTACGTTTAAGCTTTGAGCGTTACAATAGAAAAACGATCGCCCCCATTACGCTGACGTGCGACCAACAGGGAGAGGTCATCTATGATGCCAGCAAGCAGCAGCCATCGAGAGTCTTTTCTTATACCGCCAAAGATACCAGTTGTCCGGAATATTTTGCCTATGGTAGTTACTACTACCAAGAGCGTTCGTATAACCAACAGCGTGTAGTCCTCTTCACTGACCGTAGCATCTATCGTCCGGGACAGACGGTACATGCCACAGCCATCGTCTGGAAAGAAGTGTCTGCCACGGAACTGGCGGCCATAGCTGACAAGACCATAAAGATAGAGCTGCGCGACGCTAACTACAAGGTGGTTGCTGAGCAGCAGGTGGTTACCGACCGCTATGGTAAATGTTCTGCGATTTTTACACTGCCCACCGGTAAACTTAACGGTCGTTTTACCTTGCGTACTAGCAATGCCTCGACCACCATTCGCGTAGAGGAATACAAACGCCCGGCTTTCCAAGTGAATTTTGATGAATATAAGGAATCCTATCAAGCTGGCGATACGGTACATGCTACTGCCAAGGCTCTGAGTTATGCGGGTGTTCCCATCCAAGATGCAAAGGTTCACTACACCGTCAAACGTCGTATCGCCTTCTGGTGGATGACCTACAGCCGCTACTGGCAAGGAGGCTATTTCGGTGATGGTCTGAGCGAGATTACACTTAGTGAGGGTGAGGCCACGACGGCTGACGACGGCTCATTCAGTGTCGACATGCCACTGACCATGCCTGACGACATGGGGCGTCATACCATGTTCTACCATTTCGTGGTTGAGGCCGACGTGACTGATTCTGCCGGTGAGACACACCATGCCACTATGTTGTTGCCGTTGGGCAACAAGCCTACCTCATTGACTTGTGACCTACCCGGACAGATACGCAGCGACAAGTTGTCGCTCGTCACTTTTAACCGTCGCAATGCAGCCGGTAAGGAAATAACAGGAAAGATGAAATACCGCATCGATGGCGGCAAGTGGTTACAGACGTCAGCTAACGCACCGACCGCACTGCCCGCCCTGAAATCTGGCAAGCATACGATATTGGCTGTTTGTCAGAATGACACTGTTCACCACGACTTTGTCGTGTTCAGTCTTGACGACAAGCGTCCTGCCACTGAGACCCACGACTGGTTTTACGTTTCTCAGGAAGAGTTCCCTGCTGACGGTTCACCCGTCACGCTGCAGGTGGGTTCTTCAGATCCCGACCTGCATATCGTCTATAGCTTCTTCTCGGGAAAAAACATCATTGAACAAGGTGTAATCAAAAAGAATGCAGCCTTGCTGAACCGCCAGTTGACCTATCGTGAGGAATATGGCAATGGCTTATTGGTCACCTTCGCATGGGTCAAGGATGGCCAGTGCTATAAGCACCAGCAGGTGATTCGTCGCCCCATGCCAGAGAAACAACTGAAGATGCAATGGGAGACGTTCCGTGACCGTCTGACACCAGGGCAGCAGGAAGAGTGGCGACTGTCCATCAACAAGCCCGATGGCGCGCCTGCCGATGCCAGTCTGTTGGCTGTGCTCTACGACAAGAGTCTCGATGCTATCTATCCTCACAAGTGGTCGTTTGCTCCCAAAACCTATCTGTCGCAACCCTCTACCTCCTGGCAATGGAGAAAGTGGGATAGCATCGGTAAATTTGGTGGAAAAGCTGTGAAGATGCTGGAGGTTCCTGATCTTTCATACAGCACGATCGATCCTGATGTGTTCCCCTATATCCGTGCCTATGGCATCAGACTTCGTGGTACTCGCACCATGCTGATGTCTAAGTCGGCTGATATGCTAGAGAGTGCACCGATGGCCGCTCAGTCAAACGATGTCCTGTATGAAGTCGTTGCCAACGATGCAAAGGGTGGCGAGGTACTCAAAGCCAAGGAAGAAATCGTTGTGGCTGGCTACGGAGTAAAGCGTCAGGATGCCGACGCTGCTGAAGAGCAGCAGGTACAGGTCCGCGAGAACCTCAACGAGACGGCATTCTGCTATCCCGCTCTGAAGACCAATAGCGACGGCAATGTCACGCTGTCGTTCACCCTCTCTGAGAGCCTGACAACATGGCGCTTCATGGGTATTGCCAACACCACAGACATGATGTATGGCTATATCGATGGCGAGGCTATCGCACAGAAGAATGTGATGATACAGCCCAACATGCCGCGCTTTATCCGTGAAGGTGACGAGGCCCAGATTTCTGCCCGCCTGTTTAATACAACTGATAACAATGTCAGCGGCACGTCCCTGTTGCAGTTGATGGACCCTGTTACCGACAAGGTGGTCTTCGAACAGCAACAGCCGTTCACCATCGGTGCCAGCGGTTCTGCCTCCGTTACCTTCGTGGTCAATGGTTTGCCTATTGACACATCGCTACTCATCTGTAAGGTTACTGCCAAGGGTGATGGTTTTAGCGATGGCGAGCAGCACTATCTGCCCATTCTGTCCAATAAAGAATTTGTCACCAAAACGGTACCCGTCACACAGCACGAGGCTGGCACCAAGACCATCGACCTCGCCAAGTTGTTCCCACAAGGTACTGACCAGCAGAAGTTGACTATCGAATACACCAATAATCCAGCATGGCTTATGGTACAGGCGTTGCCCAACCTGGGACAGCCCCACGAGTATAGTGCCATCGATCAGGCTGCTTCATACTACAGCAACCTGTTGGCCCAGCATCTGGTCAACCAGGCTCCCCAGACTAAGCGCATCTTTGAACAGTGGAAACAGGAATCGCAGGATGCTGTATCTCCGCGCTCGTCAACGCTCAGCTCTGAGTTGGAAAAGAACGAGGATCTCAAGAATCTCATCCTTGCTGAGACCCCATGGGTGGTTGCTGCTGACAAGGAGAATGAGCAGCGTCAGCGACTTGCAGATTTCTTCGACGCGAACACCATTACGAACCGCCTACAGACTGCAGTAGATAAACTCGCAGCATTGCAGAATGCCGATGGCTCTTTCTCGTGGTATCCGGGCATGGAAGGTAGTACCTATATTACCGTTGCTGTCGAGGAGATGCTGGCCCGCCTGCAATCTCTGGGTTGCAAGTGGCCAACCGAAGCCCCGTCGGCACTCTACGACAAGGCCTTCAACTTCATGGCCAAGGAGATGGTGGAGCAGGTCTCCAAGATGAAGAAAGAAGAGAAGAAAGGATGTCGCCAGACGTTCCCCTCATTCACCGCCCTGCGCTGGCTCTATCTCTGTGCTATTGACGGCAGGATACTGAAAACAGATGTCAAGGCCGCCAACGAATACCTCATCAAGTTATTGAAAAAAGATATCAAGCGCCAGACCATTTATGAGAAGGCTATGACCGCTGTTGTGTTGGCCAAGCGTGGTGAGAAGGCCAAAGCTGCCGAATATGTAAAGAGTCTGAAGGAGTATACCGTCTATACAGAGGAGATGGGCCGTTACTACGATACCCATCGTGCCAGCTATTCGTGGTATGACTATAAAATTCCCACCGAGGTCGCTGCCATCGAGGCCATCCAACTGGTTGCACCTCAGGATAAGCAGACCGTCGACGAGATGCGTCGCTGGCTGTTGCAG
Source organism: uncultured Prevotellaceae bacterium (assembly GCA_900313235.1). GTDB lineage: Bacteria > Bacteroidota > Bacteroidia > Bacteroidales > Bacteroidaceae > Prevotella. Next base: position 20,904 of record OMQN01000019.1, read on the forward strand.
GAGAAACGCACCCAGTCATGGGATACACCCATCAATAGTGTCAACGCTATCTATGCCTTTCTGAATGGTAATAGTCACGCACTGACGACCAGTCAGCCCACCACCTCCCTCGTGGTTGATGGTACACCCATCAGTACTACCGAGAAGACCGCTGGCCTCGGTTATGTGAAGGTCGCCCAGTCCTACCATGGCGAGCGCACCTTCACTGCCACAAAGACCAGTGAAGGAACCTCGTGGGGTGCTGTTTATGCACAGTTCCTGCAAAAGACCAGCGACATCGAGCTGTCAGAGAGCGGCATCACTGTCAAACGAGAGGTGACGATTGCAGGGAAACCATTATCCGATGGAAATATTCTGGAGGTTGGTCAGCGTATCAGTGTACGTATCACCATCGAGACAACCCGCGATCTAGACTTTGTACAGGTGGTAGATCGTCGTGCAGCATGCATGGAACCTGTCAACCAACTGTCGGGCTATCACAATGGTGCCTACTGTTCGCCCAAAGACCACGCCACCCACTATTTCTATCGTGGACTGTCCAAGGGTAAGCACGTCATAGAGACAACATATTACATTGATCGTGACGGTATCTACGAGACGGGCACCTGTACCGTAGGATGTGCCTATGCACCAGCGTTCCGTGCCACGGCACCGTCTATCAAGGTAATCGTAAAGAATAAAGAGTAAAACATATGCGATATATCCTATTTTTTGTGTTCCTGGCGATGGCTATGCTGCCTGCCAGCGCCCAGAAGCTGATCATCGAGAAGACTACCATTGACGTGGGACGAACGGGCTATCAACAGCCCATCACCGCCGTCTTTGAGTTTCGTGTGAAGGGCAGCAAGAGGGTCAAGATAAGAGAAGTGAGGCCAGACTGTAGCTGTACCACCGTGGAGTATCCCAAGACGGAGCAGGGCGACAAGTTTACGATTCGTATGACTTACGATGCCCGTCAACTGGGACATTTCGACAAGCAGGCTGCTGTGGTGTCCAATGCCACCAGCAAGCCCTTCTATATCCGTATGAAGGGTATCGTGCTTAGGGAATACCAGAATCTCAGCAAGAATTATCCCATCACGATGGGCGACATGCTGCTCGACCATGGCGACTTGGAGTTTGATGACATCAACCGTGGCGACCAACAGGTACAGGAGATTCATATCTATAATGGTAGTACCAAGGTGGCTCAGCCCAACCTGATGCACCTACCACCATACCTGTCGGCGACGATGACTCCGGAGCGGTTAGGGCCCGGACGTGCCGGTACGTTGAAGGTCGCGCTGAACTCCAACCTGTTGCATGACTATGGATTGACACAGAGTGCCGTCTATCTGGCTGAGAACCCTGGAGACACGGTCAGTGCCGATCACGAGATAGCTGTCTCTGCCGTTCTGCTACCTTCCTTCTTAGGAATGACGGCTGTCCAGAAGCAGTATGCTCCTAAGATGGTGTTATCAAAATCCGTCGTAGACATCAACTTCAACGGCAAGAACAAAAAGAAAGATGTCATTGAAATCACCAATAAGGGACGTACCGACCTGGATATCTCGTCGCTGCAACTCTTTACTAGTGGACTGAGAGTGTCACTCGGCAAAAGCAAGCTAAAGCCAGGTGAGAAGACTGAATTAAAGATAACAGCTATCCGAGAAGACTTAAAAAAGGTACGCACGCGCCCGCGTATTTTGATGATTACTAACGACCCCGACCACTCTAAGGTTACTATTACGATCAATCACAAATGAATACTGTTAGCTGTAAGCTATCGGTCCCAAACTGAAAATATGGAACATCCCGAGAATAGTGCCGAATATGCAGGCCTGCAGGTGAATAGCGGTGTAGAACAGCCGTCCATCATCAACCCTTATCTGAAGCGCAACCGCTTCCGCCGTCGCGAACTGACAGCAGCCGAGATGGTGGAGGGAATCGTCAAGGGTGATGTCACCGTCCTCTCACAGGCTGTTACTCTGGTGGAGAGTGTTAACCCCGACCATCAGGCAAAAGCCCAGGAGGTTATTAACAAGTGTTTGCCGTATAGTGGCAACAGCATCCGCATAGGTATCAGTGGCGTACCTGGTGCGGGTAAGTCGACGAGTATCGATGCCTTTGGCATCCATGTGCTCAAAGAACATGGAGGACGGCTGGCAGTCTTGGCCATTGATCCAAGCAGTGAACGTACCAAGGGTAGTATTCTGGGTGATAAGACACGCATGGAGAAACTCAGTGTCCATCCCGACTCGTTCATACGCCCTAGTCCAACTGCAGGTTCGCTGGGTGGTGTAGCTCGTAAGACACGTGAGACTATTATCCTCTGTGAGGCTGCCGGTTTCGATAAAATATTTGTCGAGACCGTGGGTGTCGGACAGTCAGAAACGGCATGCCACTCCATGGTCGACTTCTTCCTATTGCTGCAGGTAGCAGGCACGGGTGATGAGTTGCAGGGCATCAAACGTGGCATCATGGAAATCTCTGACGGTATCGTCATCAATAAGTGTGATGGTGACAATGTAGACCGCTGTCATATGGCTGCTACCAACTTCCGTAACGCTCTTCACTTCTTCCCTAAGTCAGAGAGCGGTTGGATGCCCCAGGTACTATGCTATAGCGGCTTTTTCGGTACAGGCGTCAAGGAGGTATGGGACATGATCTACGAGTATATTGACTTCGTCAAGGCTAACGGCTACTTCGGCTACCGCCGTAATGAACAATCCAAATACTGGATGTACGAGACGATTAACGAACAGCTGCGTCTGAAGTTCTATAATAACCCTGTCATCCGTCAGCAGTTGCAGGATGCTGAAAATACCGTTCTCGCTGGTCAGCAGACCAGCTTCACGGCTGCACAGAAGTTGTTGGATAGTTACTACGCTCATCTCAAGGAATAGACTATGCTCAAGATAGAAATCGATAATGGCAGTGGCTTCTGCTTCGGTGTGACTACTGCCATCCAGAAAGCAGAGGAGGAATTGGCCAAAGGTGGCACACTATACTGTTTGGGTGATATCGTCCATAACGGTATGGAGTGTGACCGTCTGCGCGACATGGGGCTGGTCACCATCGACCATGAACAGATGAAACAGCTGCACGATGTCAAGGTGTTGTTGCGTGCTCATGGTGAACCCCCCAGTACCTACGAGTTGGCTCGTAAGAATCATATCGAGATTATCGATGCCACCTGCCCTGTGGTATTGAAACTGCAACAACGCATCAAGAAACAGTATGACACGGGTGGTGGACAGATTGTCATCTTTGGCAAGGAAGGACATGCAGAAGTTTTGGGGCTGGTAGGTCAGACGGCAGGCAATGCTATTGTTATTGAACACTTTGATGATGTCAAAGTACTCGATTTCTCTCGCGATATCTTCCTTTATTCGCAGACCACTAAGTCACTGGAAGAGTTTCATCGTATCATTAATTATATCCAGTCGCACATCTCGTCTGACGCTACCTTCCGCTCCTTCGACACCATCTGTCGCTCCGTAGCCAACCGTATGCCAAACATCTCGCAGTTTGCTGCCCGTCACGATCTCATTCTCTTCGTCTGTGGTCGTAAAAGCAGTAATGGCAAGGTTCTCTATAACGAGTGCTGTCGGGTGAATTCCAATACTCACCTGATTGAAGGTCCTGACGAGATAGACGGTTCCTGGCTTGAGGGTGTAGGTACTATTGGCATCTGTGGTGCCACGAGTACGCCTAAATGGCTCATGGAACAGTGTCGTGACGCTATCGTTGGTAAAAAGAATGATGAGAGTGAAAGATGATATCAAGCAACGCCTGGCGCTATTGCGTCAGGAGCTACGCCGTGAGCGTTTGTCAGCCTACATCTTCCTGACATCCGACCCGCACCAGAGTGAGTATACGGCCGACCACTGGAAGGGTAGGGAGTGGATCAGTGGCTTCAACGGATCGGCAGGTACAGCTGTAATAACGTTGACAAGTGCGGCTCTATGGACGGACTCGCGCTACTTTATCGCTGCTGCTGGACAGTTGGAAGGTACTGAATTCCAGTTGATGAAACTGAAGGTAGAGGGGACGCCGACCATAGCTGAATGGCTGGGCAAAGAACTGGCTGATGTGGCAGATAAGTCGGTTGGCATAGATGGTATGACGGCCTCGACAGCTATTGTTGAGGAATTGATTGGCGAACTGCGTCAACAGGGTGGGCTGACGCTGCAAACGAACTTCGACGTATTGGGGCGCATCTGGAAGGATAGACCTGCCATACCCGCCAACAAGGTGGTGTTGCAACCCATAGAAATGGCTGGAGAGGATGTGAAGAGTAAACTGCAGAGCATTCGTAAGGCTTTGCTTGAACAGCATGCTGACGGTATGCTGATGGCACAACTGGACGACATCGCATGGACACTGAACCTGCGTGGATCGGATGTACACTGTAATCCGGTCTTCGTGTCATATTTGCTGGTCGCTTCGGAGTGTGTTACCTTGTATATAGATAAGGAGAAGCTGTCGGATGACGTGCAGCGTTACCTGACAGACAATGGCATTGCTGTGGAGTCTTATTCGGATGTAGCCAAAGGCCTGCGCGACTATGGAGAGTATAACATCCTGTTAGATGCTGAAGAGGTGAACTATTTCCTGATGAAGACTGTCAAGAGAAAGGTGGTTAGAGGTACGTCGCCGGTGCCCTTGTTGAAGGCGGTAAAGAATGCTGCAGAACAGGAGGGATTCCGAAGAGCAATGGTGCGCGACGGCGTGGCGATGGTACGCTTTCTGAAATGGTTGGAGGAGAACCCCAGTCAGACGGAGATGAGCGTGGCAGACAAATTGGAACAGTTGCGTAGCGAACAAACTCTCTACAAAGGACTGTCGTTCGATACCATTGCTGCCTACGAACAGCATGGCGCTATCGTGCACTATGAGGCGACAACAGAGACGGACGTGCCCCTGGAACGTAAAGGACTACTCTTGTTGGATAGTGGTGCGCAGTATCAGGATGGTACGACGGATATTACGCGAACCATCCCCATGGGACAGCTGACTGACGAGCAGAAGCGAGTATATACACTTGTGTTGAAGGGACATATCGACTTGCAGATGCTGCACTTTCCAGATGGTGCTACCGGAACACAACTGGATGCTATCGCCCGTCGACCATTGTGGCAGGCAGGATTGAACTTCTTGCATGGCACAGGGCATGGTGTGGGTTCATACCTTAACGTCCATGAGGGTCCCCACCAGATTCGCATGGAGTGGAAACCTGCCAAGTTGCGGGCGGGTATGACTGTGACCGATGAACCAGGTGTCTACTTGGAGGGACGTTTTGGCGTCCGCATTGAGAATACGCTGTTGGTAGTGCCTGTCGAAGAAACAGAGTGTGGCAGCTTCTTGGGCTTCGAGACGTTGACGCTTTGTCCGATAGATGTTCGCCCCATCATGAAGGATCTACTGACGCCTGAAGAACGACAGTGGTTGAACGACTATCATGCGATGGTTTATCAACGACTGAAAGACTATTTAAAGGAGGATGAAATACAGTGGATGAGAACCGCTACGGCACCTATTTAATTAAAATACAGCGTTAAAACTGAAAAAGTTGGCAAAAAACTTGGCGGTTCGCTGAAATTGTAGTAACTTTGCACCCGCTTTTCGTGGCACCATGCCCGAAATGGTCAGAAATTAACATTAACAAACATAATAATTAAAGCAAAAAGAACATGATTATTGTACCAGTAAAGGAAGGCGAGAACATCGAGAAGGCCCTCAAGAAGTTTAAGAGAAAGTTTGAGAAGACAGGTGTTGTAAAGGAACTCCGCTCACGTCAGCAGTTCGATAAGCCATCTGTACTGAAGCGCCTGAAGATGGAACACGCTATTTACGTACAGAAGCTGCGCGCTACCGAAGAGTAAAAAAATACTCAAAAATTTGGTAGTATCAGGATTTTTTCGTATCTTCGTTGCCGAAAAGATATGCAACGAGTATGATGACTGAAGATTTCTTGAACTACTTACGTTACGAACGCAATCGTTCGGAATTGACAGTGCGCAGGTACGAACAGAGTCTGAGAGACTTTGAGTCGTACTTTAAGAATCGAGATAGTCAGCTCTCGTGGGAGTCGGTAGACTCGGACGTCATCCGTGACTGGATGGAGAGTATGATGGATAAAGGCGACATGGCATCAACGGTGAATAGCTCGTTGAGTGCCGTGCGTTCCTTTTTTCGTTTTGCCTTGTCGAGAAAACTCGTTGAGCGGGATCCTTCCTATGTGGTGAAAGGTCCTAAAAAACAGAAAACTCTTCCTCAGTTTGTGCGCGAAGAAGAGATGAATCGTCTTCTGGATACCCCGCAAATGTGGGAAGATGGCTTCGCCGGCCTTCGCGCGCGTACAATTATATTATTATTTTATGAAACAGGCATCCGTTTGGCTGAATTGTTGGGGCTTGACGTAAAGGATGTTGACTTTGTTGCCCATCAGATCAAAGTAACGGGTAAGCGAAATAAACAACGCATTGTTCCTTTTGGTGCTGAGTTAGAAGCGGTGCTTCAAGAATACTTGCAACAACGTAATGCCTTATTGCAGCAACAGGATGATGCCTTGATACTGAGTAACAAGGGAAAACGTATGACGCGTTGTCAGGTGGAGGTAATCGTTAAACAGTATCTCTCGCTGACTACCACGCTCAAGAAGCGTACACCCCACGTGTTACGTCACTCGTTTGCTACTGCTATGCTGAATAATGGTGCAGGACTGGAAGATGTCCGCCTGTTGCTGGGTCATGAGAGTGTGACTACTACGCAGATTTATACACATGCCACTTTTGAACAACTAAAACGTATATATGAGAATGCCCATCCGAGGGCTTAACCTATAATTTATTTACCCTTTAAAAATAGGAGGTAACTATGGAAATTAAGATTCAGTCAATTCATTTTGACGCTACTGACAAGTTAGAGGCGTTTATCGAAAAGAAAGTCGCCAAGTTGGAAAAAGCTTTTGAGGATATCCAAAAGGTAGAGGTGCAGTGTAAACTGGTGAAGCCTGCTACAACACAGAACAAGGAAGTAAGCATGAGCGTGGCTGTTCCGGGAACGACACTTTTCGTAGAGAAGACAAGTGATACTTTTGAGGAAAGTACGGACCTTTGTGTGGACTCAATGAAGGTTCAACTGCAGAAATTCAAGGAAAAATTGCGTAATAGATAAAAAAAACCTCGAAAAGTTTTGGTAATTCCAAAATAATCCGTACCTTTGCATCCGCTTTCCGACACGAAGACTCCTAAAGTCGGGGAGTGGATGCTTAGAGCAAGCCTCTTTAGCTCAGTTGGCCAGAGCACGTGATTTGTAATCTCGGGGTCGTTGGTTCGAATCCGACAAGAGGCTCTCGACTGAGAAAAAGAAAAAGGGTGGTTTCCAGAGCGGCCAAATGGGGCAGACTGTAAATCTGTTGTCTTTCGACTTCGGTGGTTCGAATCCATCACCACCCACTTCCTTTAAGGAAGTAATGCGGAAATAGCTCAGTTGATAGAGCACTAGCCTTCCAAGCTGGGGGTCGCGGGTTTGAGCCCCGTTTTCCGCTCACACCTCGCTGTTATAGCTCAGTGGTAGAGCACTTCCTTGGTAAGGAAGAGGTCCCGAGTTCAAGTCTCGGTAACAGCTCTTGAGAAAACGACGATTTAAATCGGATTACTTTTAATAAAACAATAAACAAAGAAAAGCTATGGCTAAAGAACAATTTGTGCGCACCAAACCGCACGTAAACATTGGTACAATTGGTCACGTTGACCATGGTAAGACAACTCTGACTGCTGCCATCACCACTGTATTGGCTAAGGCAGGTCTTTCTGAGGTTAAGTCTTTCGACCAGATCGACAATGCTCCTGAGGAGAAGGAGCGTGGTATCACTATTAACACCGCTCACGTTGAGTACGAGACCAAGCTGCGTCACTATGCTCACGTTGACTGCCCGGGACACGCCGACTATGTGAAGAACATGGTAACTGGTGCTGCTCAGATGGATGGTGCTATCCTCGTAGTTGCTGCTACTGATGGTCCTATGCCTCAGACTCGTGAGCACGTTCTGCTCGCTCGTCAGGTAAACGTTCCCCGTCTGGTTGTATTCCTGAACAAGTGCGATATGGTTGAGGATGAGGAGATGCTGGAGCTCGTTGAGATGGAGGTTCAGGAGATTCTCGCTCAGTATGAGTTCGAAGATGATACTCCTATCATTCGTGGTTCTGCACTCGGTGCCCTGAACGGTGTTGAGAAGTGGGAGCAGAAGGTTATGGAGCTGATGGATACTTGTGATACTTGGATTCAGGAGCCTCCTCGTGCAACTGATAAGCCCTTCCTGATGCCTGTTGAGGACGTGTTCTCAATCACTGGTCGTGGTACTGTTGCTACAGGTCGTATTGAGACTGGTGTTATTCACGTAGGTGACGAGGTTGAGTTGCTCGGTCTGGGTGAGGACAAGAAGTCAGTTGTTACTGGTGTTGAAATGTTCCGTAAGATTCTTGACGAAGGTCAGGCTGGTGATAACGTAGGTCTGTTGCTCCGTGGTATCGATAAGAACGAGATCAAGCGTGGTATGGTGCTCTGCCATCCTGGACAGATTAAGCCCTTCAAGAAGTTCAAGGCTTCTATCTATGTCTTGAAGAAGGAAGAGGGTGGTCGTCACACTCCATTTGGAAACAAGTATCGTCCTCAGTTCTATCTCCGCACAATGGACTGCACAGGTGAGATCACTCTGCCTGCAGGTGTTGAGATGGTAATGCCTGGTGATAACGTTGAGATCACTGTTGAGCTGATTTACGCTGTTGCTCTGAACCAGGGTCTGCGTTTCGCTATCCGTGAAGGTGGCCGC
>OMQN01000190.1 GCA_900313235.1 uncultured Prevotellaceae bacterium
AGCGATGTCTGTGTGCCGATGACCAACTCCAGATCGGTGTCCTTATAACTTGTTCCCGTATGGAATCCGCTAATGACCACTGGAGCCTGATAGCGATAGGGACCTTCGATATTATCGGACGTAAGCAGTATGATGCTTGAGTACCAATAGTCGCCATTGACACTCAGGTACATACACCATTTTTTCATGGCTTTGTTCCAGATAACATCAGGTGCCCACATCATGCCGTCCACGCTGTAGCTGCTGCTGCCTCGCTTCGACCAATTAAAAGCATTGAAGTTGAAGTCGTACTCTACTCCCCCCTTCTTTACCTTTGTTACCTGCGGTGTGGTGAAGGCGGCAGAGTTGGCGGCATTATTACTGGTGGCCGTCTGCCAGGGGACGGAAATCTTGGTCCATTTCATCAGGTCGGTCGTCTTGGCATGGTCGCGGTGGGAACCGAAGATATAATATGTCTTTGACGAAGGATCCCAAACGATGCTGGGGTCATGCACAGAGACGCGCCCCAGGGAGTAGGCTGACGCAACCAAGGGCAACAATGCCGATAAAAGGGTTATAAATGTTTTCTTCATCTGTTGTTTCATTTGGTAATTGAAAGAGAAAAGAAGTACCCTCCCTCTTTTGGCAGGGCACTTCTTTATTATCCATTATCAACTATTACTCGAAAATCAGGTGACTGCCATCCACCGTGAAGCGGAAGTAGACGTCGTTACCGTCGGTAGGACTGATGCCGATATAATCCTGATAGTAGGTGTTGCCATCATTGCCTACCATGATGCACTTAACATCGATGGAACCTCCATTGTTGGTGACAGAGACGGTGACCATGGCTTCGTCCATAGCTTTCAACCATGCACCCCAGTCTGCCTGTCCGCCGCTTGGTGTGCAGGCTCCATAGCAGTCGCCCCAACCGTAGTTGTCGGCACGTACCACAGCATATTCAGAATTGTCCTGACGAGTCAGCACTACGCATCAGAATTGTCCTGACGAGTCAGCACTACGCAAAAGTTGTTCCAATTGCTGACTCCGTTAGTGAAGTTCTTGATGCGTGTAGAGACAGTCTTTCCAACGGGAACGTTAATCATTTCAGAATGAGCTCCCCAGAAGCCTGTAGAGTTGTCGTCAGCACCGATAACGTTGTCGAACTCGATGTGGCTGCCATCCACCGTGAAACGGAAGTAGAAGTCGTTGGGATCCACAGTGTTGATGCCATTATATTCCTGGACATAGGTGTTGCCGTCGTTGCCCATCATGACTGCCTTGACATCAGCCGTACCGTTGCCGTTGTTGGTCACATAGGTTGTCACCTTGGCACCGTCCATAGCTTTCAGCCATGCACCCCAGTCTGACTGTCCGCCGCTTGTAGAGCATGCTCCGTAGCCGTCACCCCATCCATAGTTGTCGGCACGTACCACGGCATACTCCGTATTGTCGGCTTTGCAGAGTACCACGCAGAAGTTGTAGCACCGATAGAGGTGTACATCTTGTCGACAACTTCAAACTCGGCTGTTCCGATAATTGGTGTATTAGCGGCTTCGCCCTTATATGTCTTAGCGTAGACGGCTACAAGGGTCTTCTTACCCAGCGAGTGCATATTAGGTACGGTCTGGAAGGTAAGATCACTTGCCTTAACTGTAGCAGAAACCTCTTGTTCGAACTGGATGGTTGCTGTAACATTGGCAAAGGCATCTTCAAATGATGTTCCCTGGAGCACCTTCTTGGGTACGCCGTTGAGAGTCATAGACAGTGGTTGCTTATCTTCCCTTGAAGTGAAACCGCCGATAGGCTCGATGGTAGAGCCGAGGAAGTTGATAAACGAACCCTCAGGAACCAGGAATGCACGAATCGTGGTATTTGAGGCATCAGCATTGAGGTTAGTGAGTGGAGAGGTCTGTTTATAAACTTTGGTTACATTACCATTGGTAATGGTAACTTCCAAGCCACCAGAGGTGCGGTCAATGGTCAGCGTCACCTTACCGCCAAGTCTGTCAACACCGCTATCGGTGTCACTGCCAAATTCAAGATCGCTAGTTGCCAGGCTACGGTCGATATAGTCGCCCCATTCTGAGTTACCGCTAGGCTGGAAGTCATAACGGATAGCACCATACTCCTTGTAATTGGCAGCACCGCGGTCTTCATCATTGGTAATGATGAGTGCGAAGTTTTTGTAGGTGTTAGTGGCAGCAGGGTTGATGTTCAGGTTAAACTGCGTAATCCACTTTTGTCCTTCAGGAATCTGATAGTACTTTGAGAACTGTGCCCACCAGCCTGTGGAATAGTCTGTGGCACCAACGGTATAAACATCCTCTTCCATACCTTCGATAACGTCGTCGCCGCCCTGATTCTTTGCCTTCTCAGCAGCAATAGAGTCAGCTTTAGACGACAGCCAATCGGGAGCGTTTATGCTGAACAGATCACCGCCTTCACAGCTCGTAAGCATCATCATGCCAAGAGCTGCTGCACAAAATGCTGTTGCTATTTTATTGAATTTCATAATTGTTTTCTTTTTCTTAAATTCTTAATTCTTAACTCTATATATAAATCAGAGGTTTACTACGGGGTGTACCGGACCATACAGCTTGTCAGC
>OMQN01000155.1 GCA_900313235.1 uncultured Prevotellaceae bacterium
GTTTAAGCCGCTGACCACCGAGGTGCGCAACGATATGACTATCGAGGCCCGTGAGCAGGGACTGAAGTCGTGGGACCAGGACGTGAACCGCTTCATCGACTCCACGCGTATTGATCAGTACGACCCCGTGAACACGTGGCTCGACGCGTTGCCGAAGTGGGATGGAGTTGACCGTATCGGACCGCTTGCCGCCAGAGTGCCTACCGACCAGCCCCATTGGGAGAAGTATCTGAGGTATTGGCTGGTGGGTATGGTGGCTCAGTGGCGCGAGAGCGACAAACAGCTGACAGGCAATGCGTTAACGCCGCTATTAATAGGTCGTCAGGGATGTGGCAAGACGCGCTTCTGCAAGATTCTGCTGCCTGAAGAGTTGCGCGACTACTATAACGACAAGCTGAACTTCAAGAACGAGTTCGACCTGAACATTGCACTGACTTCCTTTGCACTCATCAACATCGACGAGTTCGACAAGACAACCAATTCGCAGCAGATTGTGCTGAAATATCTGCTGTCGTCGAGTGACGTGAAGTTCCGTCCGCCCTACGGCAAGACCATCAAGCAGTACAGGCGCTATACGTCGTTTATCGGAACGACAAACCAGCAGCAGCCGCTGGTAGACCCTACCGGCTCGCGCCGCTTTGTCTGTGTGGGTGTTCCTGCTGGCAAGACTATCGATTTTACAGACAATCTGGACCATCGCCAGCTGTACGCCCAGGCCTTATACCTATTTAACAAGGGCGAGCGATTTTGGCTCGATGATGACGAGATACAGACGCTGATTGAGGAGAACGTGCCTTACCAGCGTACTGTCGACTTAGTGGAGATGATCAACGAGACCTTCCGCAAGCCGAAGGAAAATGAGGGCCGCTGGTGGGGAACCACAGAGATTCTTGACACCTTCGACAGTCGCTATGCCTATTTCGATGCCAAGAAAGCCTCGCCCACCGTACTGGGCAAGACTATGAACAACTACCGCTTCGATTTCAAACACCGCATGGTGAACGGCTGCTCGGAATACTGGCTCTGCGAGAAATAAGCCTCCCCCCACCCCCTCCTAAAAGAGGGGGCTTTTTAATGTCACTCACCGTCCCCATGACATCTTATTTGGGTGAGAAAAATACTAAAAGTTTCTTAAATAACACGTTTTTCGGAGGAAAATATACAAAAAAAAGGAGTTTTATTAGAAATATCTCATTACTTTTGCAGTAAAAAATAAAACAACACTTGTATATGAAGAAGTTTTTTATTGTGATTGTAGCCGTCATGATGACTACAGTTGGCGCTCTGGCGCAGATTCCTTCCAATGTGCAGGAAGTGATGGATAAGTGCAATGCGAAGATGTCCAGTTACAACTCTGGTGCAGGCTTCGTGCTGGACGGAACGCTGAAGATGAAAGTATCTATCCTAACTCTCAAGGGCCCAATAAAGATGTATTTAAAAGATGACAAATCCTTTAATATAATAACCCTTGCCGCAATGGGTGAGGATGTTCTGAAAACGGAAATGGGCTTTGACGGTCAGCAGAAATGGGTTTACACTACTTCTTTTGATGACAAGAAGGACACGCTGGTAATTACCAAGACCACGAGTTCGAAGAACGAGTTCGGCATGAAGTCGGATTATGACAAGGATTACAAGAAGGCAAAGATGAAGGAGGTAGGCCGTTATTACGAGATTACCTTTACTGAACCCAGGAAAAAGGACCTTCCCAAGAAGTCGAAGATCAAAGTCGACAAAGAGAGTTACCTCATGCGCGAATATTCTGTAGAGCAGAAGATGGGGATGTTCACGGGAACGATGACCATCACCGTCACAAAGATCACAAAGGGCTGCAACGACAAGTGGGTCAATCTCGACATGAACCGATATAAGAATGCCGTAGTAGTACGGAAATGAGATAATAATTTCTGATAATTTCTTTCCCCCAAAAAGAGGGGATGAAAAAACAAAAACAAAGAAAACCCCTTGACGAGAAAGGAGACTCTTACGAGTCCTCATGCCATCAGCGCCCAGCCTGCTTGCGAGCAAGCTCACAGCAGTCTAACGCTGACACCATGAACCCTACGGGTCCGAACCCTACGGGTCCTCCTTTCTCATCAAGGAAAAACCACGGACCTCGCGGTCCGAAAAACCTGGTTACCAAAGAGCGCAGGAGTTATTATTTCGCGCAGATCGCGCGGATCTCGCAGATAAGCGCAGCCTGTTTTTAGGTTTTTGTTTTATATTAATCTGCGTCATCTGTGTGATCTGCGAGAGTAAAGAAAAAGTGAGATTTGTGTTCAGAAAGAAATTTATGACAGAAAGAGCATTTTCTTTGCATAATCCAAATATTTACATTACCTTTGCAGTCAAATAAAAAGAACGCTACGCAGCAAAACAGTTATGCGAAGTTCTAGAATAGAGGAAGGAACAAGCCATCTGGCCAACCCAACGAAAAGAATCGACAATAAACAATAACAATGGAAAAGAAAAACTTTTTCGCGCCCTTGTCCAAGGGGCTGGGCGCAACAAGGCGGGCAGCAGCCATGCTGCTGCTTGTGATGCTGCTCACGACTGCAACGGCATGGGCGCAGTGGTCGGGTAACGGCACAAGCGACAACCCGTACAAAATATCCAGCGCCGCCGACCTGGCAAGGATTCGCACAATGATGAACTCCGGCAGCGAGACCTTCGAGGACAGGTACTTCGTCCAGACCGCCGACATTGACTGTAGTGACATGGCCGTTTGGAACGACAATCAGGGTGCCGGCATCGGCCGTGATGCCAGCCACGCCTTCAAGGGTCGCTACGACGGCGGGGGCTATGAAATCAGAAACCTCCTCATCACCGCCACCAACAGCCAGTACGCCGGACTCTTCGGCTACATCGTGGGTGGTCAGTACCAGGGTTCTGTGTCGAACACCCACATTGCCGAGGTACACGGCGTGGTGCTCGTCAACCCCACCATCACCATCACCGCCACCAGCAGCGAACAGTACGTCGGAGCCATCGTGGGCTACGCCGGCGACTGCAGCCAAATCTATGACAACACCGTCATCGGCGGCACCGTCACCTACACCGGCGGCAGCAACTACAACACCAACAGCAGCCACGTTGGCGGCATCGTGGGCAGATACGGCAGCAGCAACCTCCCACGCCTCACCGGCAACGCCGTCGTCGGCACCTCCCTCAGCGGAGCGGGCATCAGCGGAGGTCTCGTAGGCTATCTGACCATCTACTACGGGTTCTACGACAACTTCGCCGATGCCAGCATCAGCAGCGCTGATTTCGGTACCGCCGGCCTCAAACGCGAGGGGGCTCTGGTCGGCTCTTACCACCACTACACCAGCAGCTTCACCAGCGTCAACTACTATCACAGCGCCAGCGGACTCACCGCCTATGGTGGTAATTACACATTCAACGGCAGTAGTTATAGTATTTCCCCCGTAGCCGACGACGAAAGGGCAGCACCCCTCTATACCGTCAGCACCACCGACGGCGTGACAGCCAGCTGCACGCCCACCGTCACCTACGGCGGCACCGACTACTACGCCAGCGGCACCACGGTTACTCTTAGCAGCATCGTTCCTACGGGTCAGCATCTCACCACCTACAAGGCCAACGACATCAACCTCCCGGGCAATACCTACACCATGGGCAGCAGCGATGTCTGCTTCTCCCGCGTGCTGGAATACAATACCTACAATATCACCTATAACCTCAACGGCGGCAGCGTGGCTACACCTAATCCCGATACTTTCAATGTGGAGAGCGAGACCTTCCAGCTGAACAACCCCACCAAGCCTGGCTATACCTTTATCGGATGGACGGGCAGCAACGGCAATACACCGCAGATGGAGGTTACTATTACCAAAGGGTCAACGGAAGACAGAACCTATAATGCCAATTACGAGTTCGCACGTATCACCGTGGGCAGCCTTACCTATGAATGTACCAGCGGAACGGAGGCAAAGGTCATTGCCTGCAACAACAGCGCAACATCTGTCACCATCCCCACAACCGTCAGCAACAATGACGGAACCTACAGCGTTACCGCCATCGAAGCCACTGCCTTCAGCGGTTGCACCAGTCTGCTTGCCGTTATCTTAGCTTCTGAAACTCCGCAGACATTAGGCAGCGGTGCCTTAGATGGCTGCACAGCGCTCAATGCCATTAGTGTACCTGCGGGCTCAGTAGAGACATACAAGGATGCCGCCGGCTGGTCTAACTATGCCGACAAGATACAGGGCTACGAAGGCAAATGTGGCGATAATGTCTATTATGCATACGACCGCATCACCAAAACCCTTCGCATCTTCGGCACTGGGACTATAGAAGGATGTCCATGGTCTAGATATTGCATGGATATCACAACGGTCATCATCGGTAATGGCGTGACGAGCATCGGCGATTTTGGGGTCTTCAATAACTGCACTAGTTTGACCAGCGTCGTGATTCCCGCCAGCGTGACGAGCATCGGCATTCAGGCCTTCATGGGTTGCCGTAATCTGACGTCCATCACCATCCCTGCCAGCGTGACGAGCATCGGCTTTCAGGCCTTCCTGGATTGCCATCTGACGTCCATCGCCATCCCTGCCAGCGTGACGAGCATCGGGAACGGTGCCTTCTATGGTTGCAGCAGTTTGGAAACTATCTCTGTAGCTGACGGAAATACGGTATATGATAGCCGCTGCTTTATGGCTGTAAGAATACCGTTATCCCTGACAATGTGACGAGCATCGGCGATATGGCCTTCTCTGGTTGCAGCGGTCTGACGAGCATTGAGATTCCTGCCAGCGTGACGAGCATCGAGGACGGTGCCTTCTATGGTTGCACTGGTCTGGAAACTATCTCTGTGGCTGACGGAAATACGGTATATGATAGCCGTAACAACTGTAATGCCATTATTGAGAAAGAAACCAATACGTTGATTCAGGGCTGTAAGACTACCATTATCCCTGCCAGCGTGACGAGCATATATGATGATGCCTTCAAGGGTTGCACTGGTCTGACCGATGTTACCATTCCTGCCAGCGTGACGAGCATCGGCGAGAGAGCCTTCTTTCTATGCGCTGGTCTGGAAAGCGTCATCATCTATGCCCCGTCGTTAGAATACTACGGCTCTTATGCGTTCGATAACAATGCTTCAGGCCGCAAGATATATGTGCCCAGCAGCAGTGTGGATGCCTATAAGGCTGGCTGGAGCCAATACGCCGGCAACATCGTGGGGTTCGACGCTTGTGGTACTAATGTCTATTATGTATATGACAGCAGCGCCAAGACTCTTCACATTTTTGGCACAGGAAATATGGCAGACTATGACGATACGAATATGCCATGGTACAGCTATTGCGAGAATATCGCGAAAGTCGTCATCGAGGGTGGCGTGACGAGCATCGACACTAATGCCTTCAAGGGATGCAGCAGCCTGAATACTGTTGTCATGAAAGATGTAACGCCGCTGACACTGGCGGCGGGTGCGTTCGACAATTGCACGGCGCTCCATGCCATCTATGTACCTGCTGCCGCTGTAGAGACATACAAGGATGCTACTGGATGGTCTGCCTATGCCGGTAAGATACAGGGCTACGACGGCTTCTGCGGTGACGATGTGTATTATTCTTTCGACAGCAGCACCAAGGCCCTTCGCATTTTCGGCACAGGGAATATGGCGAATTACATATTCTCCGACTACAGGCCTTGGAATAGTTATATATACAATATCCAAACTGTCGTCATTGAGGACGGCGTGACGAGCATCGACCGTGATGCCTTCTCTGGTTGCAGCGGTCTGACGAGCATTGAGATTCCTGCCAGCGTGACGAGCATCGGGAACGGTGCCTTCTATGGTTGCAGCAGTTTGGAAACTATCTCTGTAGCTGACGGAAATACGGTATATGATAGCCGCATGATAGCCGCGGCAACTGCAATGCCATTATTGAGAAAGCCACCAATAAACTGCTTTATGGCTGTAAGAATACCGTCATCCCTGACAATGTGACGAGCATCGACTATGTGGCCTTCAGAGACTGCACCGGTCTGGAAAGCATAACCATCCCAGCCAGCGTGACGAGCATATATGATGATGCCTTCAGGGGTTGCACTGGTCTGGCATCAGTCACCATCTATGCCCCGTCGCTGGACTTCTACGGCTCTTATGCGTTCTACGACAATGCCGCTGGTCGCAAGATATATGTGTTCAGCGACTGCGTGGATACCTACAAGGCTGGCTGGAGCCAATACGCCGACGACATCCTGCCTATCGAGCACCTCGACGTGGCCGCCAACGCCCACGACGGCAACTACTGGACGACATTCTACTGCGGTCATACGGGCTACAAGATTGACGAGGGCGAGAACGCATGGGCCTATACGGCTGAATACGATGCGGGGAACGCACGGCTGACGCTGCACAAGCTGGGCAAGGTGATTCCCAAGGGTACGGCGGTCATCCTGGTGGGTGCCGACAACAGCATCAGTATGACGGCGAGCAGCGAGGCTGCACAATACAGTGTGGCCAACAACCTGCACGGCACGGACATCCGCACGGCGACGTCGGAGCTGGGCACCGGCACGTTCTACGTCATGGGTAAGCAGAGCGGCAACTTCGGATTCTTCCCGTACACCGCCCAGTACATGCCTGCCCGCAAGGCGTACCTGCTCGTCGATGGCGGCGCAGCACAGGCCCGAGGACTGACGATGACGTTCGACGAAACCACGGGTATTTCTTCAACCACGAATGACACGAATGACACGAATGACAAGGCGTGGTACACACTCGATGGACGCAAGCTGGACGGCAAACCGACCACGAAGGGACTGTATATTCATAATGGCAAGAAGACAGTGATTAAGTAATTATTCAGAAAAAATAGATTCGAATATGAAAAAGCAATATATCACACCCACCATTCAGGTTGTCAGGCTGCAGCATCGTACAAAGATACTGGCAGGCAGCCCGGGCGGTCAAGATTCCCTCGACCTTCCCAGCGGCGATGACCCGATTGACGACGAAAAGGAGGTCTGGTAATTGATCGCGCAGCTGACAGCTGGACTAATCTTGCACCGTAAAGTGGACGGACATGCTGGTGCCCAGATAAAGGGGGCGGGCATTCGTCCCGTTACTTGGCAATAAATCGCATTTATTGATGGCTGACGAGAACTCAAACATACATAAGAACGAGACGTTTACGTGGTTGGAACCTGGAGCATGGCGCAAGCCGTGCATTGTGCATGTGACAATGGTGGCTAACTCACGGCAGGCGTTGTTCGGCAAGCTATCGCATAACGGTGCTGAGGCGGTGGTGGAAAAGACGGCAATAGGCTGGGCACTCGTCAATCGGCAGCGGCGGTTGTTGGAAATGTGTCCTGAAATAAAGATTCTTGCTGACAAGGTGATGCCGGACCATCACCATATGGTGCTGCAAGTGCAGCACACGATGCCTCGCAGCATCAGGGAGGTGGTGCGAGGTTACATGCAAGGCTGTAAAGGGGAAGCTCGTAAGCTGGGGTTTACGGAGAACTTATATGACGCTCCACCATTCTTTCGTGTGCTGACGCACAAAGGTCAATTACACGCTATGATAGAATATGTGAAGGCTAATGCTGAACGTGCGTGGCAGCGCAAGCAGAATCCCGACCTTTTCCGTATGCATCGCAGGACGGTAGTGTGTGGGCTGCAGTTTACGTCAATGGGTAACCATTTCTTGCTGGAATGGCCTGACAGACAGCTGGTGGAGATGAGTCGGAGTGCCAGTGATGAACAGGTGGGAAGCAGGCTGCAGGAGGTGTTGGCGGCTGCTCATAACGGGGCCGTGACTTATACGGCGGCGATTAGTAAAGGTGAACAGAAGATTGCCAGGACGGTGCGCGAACAGGGATATCCGTTGGTGGTGTTGCTGAACGATGGTTTTCCAGCAGCGGGCTCTTCGCAAGAGCGCTTCTATAAACCTGGCGGGGCATACTTCGAGGCTTGTTCTAAAGGACAGCTGTTGCTAATGGAACCTGACGAGAGCGCTTATGTCAACGAAACGATCATGGCGGCTACCGAGGAGACGTTAAGACGAAAGGCTGAGGCGAAGCATTATAGTTACGCTCGTGTTCCTGTGGAATCGCAACGATACCGATTCGTGGCCTTGAACGAGATTGGACGGTTGTTGGTTGAGAGATAACGGGAGGGGGGCTGCGGATGAAATCCGCAGGGAAGAGACGGGACACTCCCCCAACCCCTCCAAAAGGAGGGGGGCATGACGGCGCAGAGGAGGGCTGCGGATGAAATCCGCAGGGAAGAGACGGGACAACCGAATTGAAGTGAAAAAGTAAAATGAACGGGGCATCCGACGTTAAAGTCTGGATGCCCCGTTTGAGTTATTCAGTTCCTGCGGCTTAGAGCTGAGGAAGTCCTGCGGCTTAGAGCTGAGGGAGTTCGAACCACTTCACGTAGCAGAAGTCCTGGCGGTGAGGCAGGTTCTTGTTCTTCGGATACATGCGGATGGCTGACTTGTACTGACCGAACTGATGGGGAGTGAGGTCGGCCTCGAAGATGAAGTTGTTGCCTTCGCGACCTGTCACGTTCAGCTGCTCTACATTGTAGACCTTATCGTTGCCATCCTTGTCGAGGCATACGTTGACCTTCTCCAAGCCGATGGCATCGTCGAGGCCCTGCTCGTTGATGACATACTTGATGTGGTAGGGCTGGCCAGCCTCGCAACCTGTTGCGGGGAAGTCCCACTCGCAGCTGACGACGTTGATGGCATCCCAACGCTCAGCGACGGTCTCCTTCCACAGTGCGATGTCCTTAGCCAGACGGTAGTCGTTCTTCTGCAGTTCCTTGAAGCGCTTAGCCTGCTTCTCGTAGAACTTAGCATAGTAGTCGTCGAGCTGGCGCTTCATGGTATAGTGAGGAGCAATCTGGGCGATAGAGTTCTTGACGACCTTGATCCAGCCCTTAGAGATGCCCGTCTTCTTGTCC
>OMQN01000005.1 GCA_900313235.1 uncultured Prevotellaceae bacterium
ATATGTACTAGCTTTTGCAGGTTTCACATCTCTAATTCGAATTAAAGGCATATAGGTTGAGTCTTCTGAAAATTGAGAAGACTCAAAAGGATATCCATACAGGACATCAGAAACGGCAACTAGTTTCATCCACTCTACCATACTACAACTGTTTTTCAAGTTCTTTAATTTCTGCTTGCAATGCAGACATCTCTACACGAATGTGGGCGGCAGCAGAGTGCTCAACTTGGCCAAAACTCATACTGTTCTCCATGCCTTGTAGTTGAGCTCGTTTTCTATTCAAAAGTTCCCATATTTGCTGTTTGTCCCTATATGTATCATACTTAAAATGTCCTTTGGCTACTTTGAGAGCAGATACGCTTACAATTAATGCAAGTACTCCGACTACTAATGTCAGGAATGCCACTATTAGAGTTAAAACATCAATGTTGATATAATTCTTTATAAAGTCCATACTCACCCCTCCAACTCTTTAATGATGGTTACGATTTTTTCATTCAACTCGTAGCCTTCTTTCACCAGTGTTTCGAGCTTAGCATTTACTTCCTCGATGTTGATTACTTCACGAGTGTCTTCCTGCTCCACATAGCTGCTGACAGAGAGATTACAATCGTTCTCTAAGATGTCGTCGTTCTTCACCAGTTTGGCAAGGTATTGCTCATCCTTACGAGCCTCGTACAGCTCCATAATCTTGTCTTGATGCTCAGGCAGGAGAACGTTCTTGTTGCCATCCTTCTGGAACAGCTTGCTGGCGTCGATGAAGAGAACGGAAGAGTCCACCTTTGCACTCTTCTTTAGTACGATGATACAAGTGGCGATACCCACGCCAAAGAAGAGATTGGCAGGCAGCTGAATGACTGTATCAACATAGTTGTTCTTGATGAGATACTGGCGAATCTTCTTCTCGTCGCCGCCACGATAGAGCACACCAGGGAACTCTACGATAGCAGCTGTGCCTCGTTCGCTGAGGTGCCAAAGCATGTGCATGGTGAAAGCCAAGTCGGCAGCGCTTTTAGGTGCAAGAACTCCTGCTGGGGCATAGCGCTCGTCATTAATTAAGATGGCATTGTCCTTGCCTTCCCATTTCAGCGAATAAGGAGGATTGCTGACAATAGCATCAAATGGAGCATCCTGCATGTGCTGAGGCTTCAGCAACGTGTCCTCTAGACGAATGTCGAAGTTGTCGAAATTCACATTATGCAGGAACATGTTGATGCGACAGAGGTTGTAGGTGGTGGGATTCACCTCCTGACCAAAATATTGCAGGTTGGGATTCTGCTTGCCTATGGTCTTGGCAAATTTCAACAGCAACGAACCCGAACCGCAGGCAGGGTCGTACACCTTATTAATATTTGGATTATTCCAAGAAGCCAGTTGCGCCAACAACTCACTGACCTGCTGAGGGGTAAAGAACTCGCCACCACTCTTGCCCGCCTGCGAAGCATACATCTGCATCAAGAACTCGTAGGTGTCGCCAAAGGTGTCGTTCTCCGTATCGTTGTATTTGGAACCCAGCTCCATTTGTGCTACGGTCTGTAGCACTTTCGCCAGCAGTTGGTTGCGCTTAATCACAGTACTGCCCAGCGACGCGCTATCTACTGAGAAGTCGCTAAACAGCCCACGAAGATCTTCCTCAGAAGCGGTACCAATGGCTGAGGCCTCAATGCTACGGAAGATATTGGTCAGCCGCTCGTTCAGATTCTCATCCTTCTCTGCTGTCTTCACCACATTCTGGAACAGCTGTGAGGGCAGAATGAAGTAGCCTTTCTCCTCCACCATCTTCTGGCGGATGTTCTCTGCCATCCCGTCGCTGATATTAGAATAGTCAAAGTCAGGCTGACCAGCATCCTTCATCAGCTGGTGAATATAGTCGCAGATATTCTCTGAGATAAAACGATAAAAGATGGAGCCAAGCACATAAGCCTTGAACTCCCAGCCATCCACACTGCCACGCAGGTCGTTGGCTATCTTCCATATTGTTTTGTGCAGTTCTGCACGCTCTTGCATTGTTGCCATAATATACGATAGTCTTAGGAGCGAAAGGACTATCGTTCGATTGATTATGGGTTCTCAACATAGAACCTTAGGGCACAATAAAAGCGCGAACCGCCCTTATCGATGTCCCAAGGTCCTAGGAAAACCCATTGTATTGATAAGTCCAGCCCACGCTATCGCGTAGGCGCCGGCACTTATTCGAAATACAATGTCTTATGAATTTCCTAGGTTCAGGGACATCATCGAATATAGCACTAACGCTATAAATTATTATCCACTAAAATCATACCGCCACCCTGCACTCAGGGACACATACCGTAGTAGGGCCGTTTACGGCCATTGGCTGTACTTGAATGCAAAGATAGTGCAAATCGAGCGAAATGCAAAATAAATTGCGATTTATTTTGCATTTTCAAGATGACGTAGGGACAATGAATCTCAAGGACAGGTCAACTGATACAACTCCTTAGCGTGAATCAAAGTTCCTGTCTCTGGTGATTATGGGTGCACTTCACCGAGTCGGTTAAATGAACGATAATAGATGGAGCATTATTTAACATGCCTCAAACCACGATGTACAAAGGGCTTGAGGCATGTTATATTAATAGGTTAATAGATTTTGCGATTATCCTTTTCTGACAGAACAGATCAGGTGCCTGTCCCTTGATTCGTACATAATGACAATGAAATTTCAATGCATCTTCTTTGTAGTATTGGGTTTAGGATTATCAATCAAGACGACACGAAGACACACCTGAAGATAGATACTAACGAATCCAATTGATTCGTATTATTAACCAGATGTGTCAATACCATATTTGGGAGTAATGGCTTTGTTCGTACCACTACTCCCAAATTTGTTATCGTGGATATTCAAACTTACCACATGCCTCACTGCCTCCAGAAACAGATTTATTTTTGTAGTAGCAATAGCCATTGTTGTAAGAACGGCAATTACTGCATGTGTTCTTTGCATTACCTATAGCCATTAATATGGCTGCAAATATAGCAGGTAGCAAAAAATGAATGAAGAGGAATACAAGGCCAACAACTCCAGCAAGATATATAATGATAGAGAAGAGAGCGTATAAAACATTGCCATTGTTGGTTATAGCCGAGTATATGGTTAATCCAACTATGTAAAGTTGGAATACAAGAAAGAGAATTCCTACAATCATAGCGGCTTCACCACCAAAGATACTGGCAATGATAGCGGCAACAGCTGCAACTACAACGCTGGTAAAGCCGCTACCGTACTTATTCTCAAAATCTCCAGCGTAGGACAATCCATTTAGGACTCCTCTGGTAAGATAGTATTGGCTAATCATCATAAGAAAAGCGACAAATAGTACACACATTCCAAAAAAGAAATTGCCAAAGGAGTCTAATATCCAAGTTGGGTCACCATAATGAGCAACATGTCCGTAAACCTCACAACAACCGATGGCAATTAGTATAAACCCATTCAAGAAAACACTTGTGGCACTTGATGTATACTCATCATTGTTTGATAAAACATAGAGAAGAACAATCAAAGCAAATGCTGTTGTTAGAGCAACGTGAGAAGGAGTCTTTGTCATATCGTTCCAAAGCCAACCAAGTGAGAAAAGCAAATTAGTTATCATATTGATGCAGATTTTTAGATATTTATTTTGCAAAGATACGAAAATTATGTAAAAAACTCCTTTGAAATGCTGTTTTTGTTTTTTATTAGCAATTCGCCAAGCGGAAATTGATAGGGATTGGTAGTTTTAAGTATCTCTTTGTAAAAAACTTATAAGAATGAAACACAAATTATTGGTATTGAGTGTGCTGATTCCATTTTCAATTGTTTATGCCTCTGCAAAGATACTAATTTTCTAGCAAATCACAACAGAACTGGAGTATGACAGGTGTCATACTTGTCACATATTCCACTATTTCCATTCCATTTGGTTTCGGATTTCACGACAAACGCGATTAAAATGCTCTTGCTCTCTAACCCATTCAGGCAAGTCGCTATTCATCCATCCAATTACCTTCAAAATTTCAGCATGTATTTCCTCTACTCGATTCAAATTCCAACAAATGGACTCATTATGAAAGATTCGGTTACGGAAACGTCTGAACAGGTTAAGTGGCGCAGAAACGTTACGTCGTTTTCGCTCCTGCCGTGGCATATATGGGAAAGCGCGACGAAGTGCTTGCCATAGAGTACGTTCGTATTCGCTATTCAGCAATGACACCCAGAAGCCCAAAGTAAGTTCAGCCACAATTTTTGAGGGTGTTATTTGTTCGTGTCGCGCAGAAATATGTTGTGCAGCCTCTGTTATATATTTGTTTAGGCTGCGTAATCCTGGCGTTGAAGGGAATATGGCATACCAGTCTTCTCGTCCTGTCATAGTCTCCAATTCACGACATAGTGCATTCCTCAACGTTACTTCCAATACTGACAAACTTGTGTATAATGATTCTGACAACATCAAATTGCATTCATAATGCTTAATGGCACGAGCCTCATCATTAGGATAGAGAGCAAAATATCGCTCCATTCGCTTCGTTGAGAAAACTTTTTCAAAGAATTTCTTGTTTATTTTCATAATTATTTGTAACTTTGCAACGCAGTCCCGGTAGTTCCTCTCCCAGATATTAGATGCTGGTGATGAATCCGGGTTTTTTTATATCCATACTTGGTTGCTGCAAAGGTACGAATTTCCTTTTACTTTACACTCTTTTTCCTACATTATTTCTCTCTTATAAGTGCACTTCACTGAGTCGGTTAAATGAACGATAATAGTTGAGCAAACATTTAACATGCCTCAAACCACGATGTACAAAGGGCTTGAGGCATGTTATGTTAATAGGTTAATAGATTGTTTGATGCGAACTCGTTCCATCAAAAACCTATCCTGCTTGATTGACGCAGTACTTTCTGGATTTTCCCATCTGCTGTCCTTACTATATCTATGGTGCCAAAGCGATAGAGAACAGTAGACTGAGTACCGAGGGCCGAGGGCTGAGCGCTGAGTCCCGTAGTATTCACGGTGAAGTCGAACGATGCAAAGCCGCCCGTGACCGTCATATTCGTGAGGGGCTTGTTCATGAACTTCTTGCCGTCTGCATTGGCATTCCACAGCTCAGCAGCTGGCGTTGACGTGTTGGTCAGCGAATTGTTCTTCTGATAGGGATAAGACCAGTTCTTAGAAAAGACCGTGGTCGCAGAAGAGATATTGTTGGCAGGGAAGATGAGGTAGTGCTGACGGGAGGAGGTGTTGACATAGGCTTTTGTGCTAACCCAAAGGTCTTTGTCATAGTCCACATGGTTAACGATGATGCCATTGCCAGGAAGACTGGCATCCCACCCATCTTGCTGGCGGTTCTCTACGATGTAATACTCGTTGGGGAAGCCATCGTTGCGGATGAGGTAAGCCTGTGGCTCGTCACCCAGAGCAGGCATGTCAGTAACGGTTGTCGTCGTTGTCAATTCGGTGGGTGTGAGCCACCCCATCAGCCAGCGTTCGTGAGCGGAATAGCCTGCGGGGCTATAGCCTTCTCCGTTGTAATTGCCAGAGTCCATGAGTTCCCAACCACCAAGGTAGGACCTACTATTGTTATAATAGTCGGGGAATCCGAAGCAGTGGGTGTATTCGTGACAGATGGTGCCAAAAGAGCCATAGTCATCATTCTTGGTCAGTTCCTGCAAGGCACAGTAGCAATCTACCTTATACTCTTTGTCATTATAGGTGACGGAGATAGGGTCGCAATAGGGTTCCTGCTTGCCATCTTGAAAGTGGTCGCTCATCCACCACTGGTGAGGCCATATCAGGTCGTTACCACTATAGTCATTCATACCATGACCAGCATAGACGATGAGCAGTTGGTTGACGAAGCCGTCGCCGTTCCAGTCGTAAAGGCTCCAGTCGATATTGCGCGTCTGCAGCACCTCCATGATGTCCTGCACCAGAAAACGCGAGTTCTCGTCTGTTGCATCGCTGGCATACTTCTTGGCATCACCTTTCACCTTGACATAGACCAGGTCAAAGGTGAGGTCGAAATCGCCATAGCTCTGTGCATAGAAGTAGTCGTGTACCGAACCTTTGAAGGGGAGCTCCGCGAGATTCTTCGTATTGAAGATTTTGTTCCATTGCGCTAAGGTTGCTTCCTCGTCGCCTTTAAAAGGGCGGTCATTGAATTCCGCCAATACCGTCAACTGACGACGCTCACCATGATAGAAGTCGCCACCAGTCCGCTTGGTTACACCAGTAGGGGCACCACGACGTAACGCCATACCTTCTGGCCTTGGCGTACCGACACGACAGCCACGCTGCACAACAACATCCTGTGCTGCCGCCGTTATGGTAAACAGCAGCAGCAACAGGAATGACAATATCTTACTTCTCACTTCAGACATCCTACTTCGTATTCGGGCACCAGGGCTTCAACTGCTTGAAGAAGTCGTTGCCCTTGTCATCGACGAGGATGAAGGCGGGGAAGTCCTCCACCTCAATCTTCCACACAGCCTCCATACCGAGCTCGGGATACTCTACGCACTCGATGCTCTTGATGCTGCTCTGTGAGAGTACGGCGGCCACGCCACCGATGGTACCGAGATAGAAACCGCCATGCTTCTTACAAGCCTCGGTCACTACGTCTGAACGGTTGCCCTTGGCAATCATCACCAGTGAGGCACCGTTAGCCTGGAACTCATCCACGTAGGGGTCCATACGGTTAGCGGTGGTCGGTCCCATCGAACCACAAGGATAGCCCTCGGGAGTCTTGGCAGGTCCGGCATAGAGCACGGGATACTTCTTGAAGTAGTCAGGCATACCCTCACCAGCATCCAGACGGGCCTTCAGCTTGGCGTGAGCGATGTCACGAGCCACGATAATTGTGCCACGCAGGTTCACTCTCGTGGATACAGGATACTTAGAGAGCTCCTTGCGTACAGCATCGATACCCTCGTTGAGGTCGATCTCGATGCCCTTGCCACCCTCGCCCGGCTTGCGCAGCTCTTCGGGGATGAGCTCTGTGGGGTTGCTGTCCATCTTCTCCAGCCAGATACCGTCGGCATTGATCTTTGCCTTGATATTACGGTCAGCAGAACAAGAAACGCCCATACCGATAGGACAAGAGGCACCATGACGAGGCAGACGAACCACACGGATATCGTGAGCCAGGTACTTACCACCAAACTGGGCACCCAGACCAATCTTCTGAGCCTCCTTGATGAGCTTCTGCTCGAGGTCGACATCACGGAAAGCACGACCGGTCTCATCGCCTGTGGTGGGCAGACCGTCGTAGTACTTGATGGAGGCGAGCTTCACGGTGAGCAGGTTCTTCTCGGCTGATGTGCCACCAATCACGAAGGCGATATGGTATGGAGGACAAGCAGCAGTACCCAGCGACTTCATCTTCTCTACCAGGAAGGGGATAAGCGTACCCTCGTTCTGGATGGTAGCCTTGGTCATGGGATAGAAGTAGGTCTTGTTGGCAGAGCCACCACCCTTAGCGACCATCACGAACTTATACTCAGCACCCTCAGTAGCCTCGATGTCAATCTGTGCAGGCAGGTTGCAACGGGTGTTCACCTCGTCGTACATGTTCAGCGGAGCATTCTGAGAATAGCGCAGGTTGTCCTGAGTGAAGGTGTTGAACACACCCAGGCTCAGTGCCTCTTCATCCTCGAAGCCAGTCCATATCTGCTGACCCTTCTCGCCGTGGATGATAGCCGTACCAGTGTCCTGACAGAAAGGCAGGATGCCCTTGGCAGCCGTCTCTGCGTTGCGCAGGAACTGCAGGGCTACATACTTATCATTCTCCGAAGCTTCAGGGTCGGTCAGAATCTTGGCCACCTGTTCGTTGTGCTCACGGCGCAACATAAACTCCACATCGTGGAAGGCCTGCTGAGCCAGCAGTGTCAGTGCCTCCTTAGACACCTTAACAATTGTCTTTCCCTCGAACTCAGACGTTGTCACGCCTTCCTTACTCAACAAGCGGTACTCCGTCTTGTCTTCGCCCACCTGAAACATGGGGGCATACTTAAATTCAACTGTCTTAGCCATAAACGTATTTGTTTAATCAATGTTTAATGTTTAATATCCAAAAACTTCTTCTATAGAGAGTTTCTTCACAGGACCAAGTTTCTCCAGGAACTTCATATCCAGCTCCTTCTCATCGCCCAGGATGATGTAGCGATAAGCCTTGTTGGCCATGTTCTGCTTCTCGAAGTTCACGATGTCCTTAAGCTGAACCTTATCCAGATTCTTGTAGATAAGTTCGTTGGTGCTGATGTTCATACCCAACTTCTGAGCTGCGAGATACGAGTAGATAACGCCACTCTTAGTGACACGTGTACTTGCCAGGCGCTTAGTTACAGCATCCTTTGCAATCTGGAATGCAGTCTCACTGGCAGGCATATCGTTCAGGATATCGTGGAAGTGCGAGATACAGTCAACCATCTTATCGTTCTGAGTGATGATATGAGTCATATAGTACTCCTTACGATCCTTTGCACTTGGACTATAGTAGTTTGCGTATGCATTGTAAGCCAGTCCACGTGCCTCACGCATCTCCTGGAACACGATACCGTTCATACCACCACCATAGTACTCGTTGAACAACTCCTGTACAGCAGCCTCTTCAGGATTCCATGTGCGTCCCTCGTTGTGATACATACGCATGTAGATGTTCTTTGCATCATAAGGCGCTATCACTACCTGGTTCTCTGTAGCCTGCTGCTCAACAAATGGCACACCCTGCGATACAGGCATCAGCTTCTTAGGTGTCTTGTGCTCCTTCGAAAGCAGGGCCGAGAGTTCCTTCTCGCTCATAGGTCCATAGTACAGCACCTTGTGCTCCTTGTTGCTCAGGTCGCCCAGCAGATTCAGCAGTTCCTGTGGGTCAGCCTCGCGCAACTGCTTCTCGGTCATATCGTCACGACGCAAGTTGTGAGGACCGTATACGCAGTAAGAATACAGATAGTCGAAACATGTGCGCTGATCCTTCTTGCGGTCATCGCGCGACTTCAGTGTCAGGTCCACATACTGAGCATACGAATCCTTGTCGGCCTTTGCGTTGTGCAGCACCTCCTCCATCAGCTTCAGTGCTGCAGGCATGTTCTCGTTCAGACCAGAGAGTGAGATGTTCAGGTTGTCGCCATTCACGTTCACGCTATAGTTACAAGCCAGCTTATAGAACTGCTGCTTAATCTCCATGGCCGAGAGCTTATCTGTACCCACATAGTCCAGATAGTCGCAAGCTATGTCATAACGGTTGTCGTCCTCATGGCCGAAATCATAGCGGAACACAAGGTTGAACAGGCCGTTTTCTACGTTCTTCTTATAATACAGAGGCAGCTTTTTCTTTGTCTCTGTGATGGTGAGATCCTTGCTATAGTCAACGAATACAGGCTGGATAGGCTCTACCTCTGTCTCCTGGATAGCCTTTACAAAAGCACTCTTCTGGTCGCGGTTGGCCTGGATTGGAGTGATGGCAGGTTTGTCTATCTTCTTCTGCAAGGTGTCAACACCCTGAACCTTGAAGATTGTAGCATAGCCGTTGGTGAAGAATCGGTTAGCAAAGTCCACAATCTGCTGCTTCGTCATCTTCGAAATTCGGTCCAGGTAACCAACCTCATGCTCCCACTCCACGCCATTGATAAAGGCATTCATAAACTTATTGGTACGCCAGCGGTTGTTCTCCATCGCACGCTGGTAGCTCAGCTTCTTATTGTTCACTACCGATGGCAGCAGATCGTCAGAGAAGTTGCCTTTCTTCAGGTTCTCAATCTCAGCCAGCATCAGTTCGCGCACCTCTTTCAGCGACTGGTTGGGCTTTGGCTGTCCCATCAGTATGAATGATGAGTAGTCCTGCTGGTCCTGCAAACCTGCGCCTGCACCCTGCACCTTCATTGTCTGGTTCAGGTTCAGGTCAAAGATACCTGCACGGCCGTTGCTCAGCATATCACCTATCACATCCAGTGTGTCGCACTGCAGGTCAGCGGCCTTATTGGCCAACCATGCCATCCACACCTGCTCAGCCTGCTGACCGATTACGGTAGTATCCGATGGAGCAGTAAGTCTACGCTGTGCAGGGAATACAGGCTGACGCACGTCAGCACCTGGCTTCCATCCGCTGAAGTACTTGTCGATGATAGCTATAGTCTTGTCAGGATCAAAGTCACCTGCCATACAGATAGCCACATTGTTGGGCACATACCACTTTTTAAAGTAGTTCTTGATATTTGTTATCGATGGATTCTTCAGGTGTTCCTGAGTACCGATAGTGGTCTGTGTACCATAAGGGTGAGTAGGAGTAAGCTTCTTGCCGATAGCATTCCATATCTTATCACCGTCATCGGTCAGATAGATGTTATATTCCTCGTACACAGCCTCCAGCTCAGTGTGGAAACCACGGATCACCATATTCTGGAAACGGTCTGCTTGGATCTTAGCCCAGTTGTCGATCTCGTTCGATGGGATATCCTCTACATAGCATGTCACATCGTTGCTTGTGAATGCGTTAGTACCCTGAGCACCGATAGCAGCCATCAGCTTGTCGTACTCATTGGGGATGAAATACTTTGCAGCCAACTGCGATACAGAGTCAATCTCGTGGTAAGCCTGCTTACGCTGTGCAGGGTCAGTCAGCTTGCGATAAGCCTCATAGCGCTGCTCTATCTCGTCGAGCAGAGGTGCCTCAGCCTCTGGGTTGTTGGTACCGAACTGCTTGGTACCCTTGAACATCAGGTGCTCCAAGTAGTGAGCCAATCCCGTTGTCTCGGCAGGGTCGTTCTTCGAACCTGTACGCACGGCGATATAGGTCTGAATGCGGGGTTTCTCATTATTGACAGAGAGAAACACCTTCAGTCCGTTGTCCAGCGTGTAGATGCGGGTCTGCATCATGTCACCCGGGACTGTAGAATACTTGTAATCCTTGGCCTGTGAGCCCATAGCGAGGGCCATCAAACAGGCAGATAACAGCATTTTAATCTTCATAGTCTATTTCGTGATCTAATTTGGAAATAAAGTCATCGAACACTTCTTGGTCGACATCACCCATGGCAAACTCCTTCTCGGCATCCTTACGAATCTCAGCAATCCATGCACGGCGGGCCTTGACATAGTCCTCACGGATGCGCTGAATAGCACTGTCGGTGAGTTCCTCGAGACCATAGTAGTCGAGAATCAGCTGGTAGGTCCATGTCCACTGGTACTGGCGGTAATGGTCATTGATGTCGTTGAAACGGGCTATCACCTCACGGATACTCTCGATGGCACCGCTCTTGATGTCGTCGAGCAGGCGCTGCTCCTCGGTGGCAGGCAGCAAGAGACCAGAGAGGTCGTTCCACTGTCCCAGACCAATATCGCTGGTCGGCTTGCCTAGCCATTGTTCCTTGACGGCACGCTTCAGCACGGCACCCATATAGATGCGCAGGGCAATATCATAGTATTTGATACCTTTTTTCAGTGACGAGGCATTGATGATATACTCCTGGAAGTTGTAAGACGATACGTTTTTACCACCAGCCTGACGCAGGTTCTCCAGAATCTTCTTACCTTCTACAATCTCACCGACGGTGAAGGGCGAGAGCCAGTCGAAGTTGATGATACTCTTCCGACTGGAGGTGGCACGCTTGTCACGCTTCGGCCACTTCTTGATGTCACGGTAGAGGCCCACCGTTGTAATGTTACGACCAGGCACGATATACATCGTCTCTCCGTACGCCAACAGGTAGGCAAAGGGCAGACAGCGCATGTCGGGATGGTTCATCAGCTTACCAAAGCAGACGCTGAAAGCACCGATTTTGGCTGGCATCAGCACGTAGGCACCCGAAGCCGTCTTCGTACCACGCTCCAAGACACCATAGTGCATGGGGCCCATCTTATAGGCATGGTTGGAGAAATTGGTATTCGAACCGGCATTATAGAACGAGAACTCACCACCAATGAGCAGCGAACTCTTATGGTGAGATGCAGAGAACGGACCACAGAAGGCTGCACAGGCCTCACCATTAGCCATATAGCTATTGGCGAAGAATACGCTGGCCTCGGCAGTGAAGCCATTGGTAATCTGACAGGCCTCACCAACGAAACAGTCCTGCATCTTCACGGAATTGGTGATGGAGCAGCCGTTAGAGATGATAGAGTTTTCACAGATGACACCCGTACCGATATATACCGAGTCGTCTTTCGACGAGAGGATGGTACAGTCGCTCAGACGGGCTGCGCCATTGATCTCACAGTCTTCCTTGATGACCGTATTGGTAATCTCCTTGGAGTTGATAATCTTCACACCATCACCGATGGTGCCACGTTCCGGCTGAGTGAAACGGATTTCCTCGTTGACCAAACGTGTCAGGCTATCTTTCAGCTGCTTATCTTTAAAGTATTTCACCATAAAGGCTGCCAGCTGAGAGTTCAGGTCGTGGAAAAGCAGCACATTGCCGTCACCCATCTCGTTGAGTACACTGATCAGGTGACCTTCGCCAAAGGAAGCACCATCGGTGGTTTCCATTGTCGAGATATTAGAGATATAGCAGTCACTGCCGATGGTATAGTTGTTGATGAAGTTACCGACCTTCTCTATCAGGCAGTTATCGCCGACGGTGACATTACGCAGCGTGGCATCGTTGATACCAGAATGTTTCGTAAAGCCTTTGGCTACTTCAACAGTCTTTTCAAAAACGCCCAGACAGATGTCGCCATAAAACACGACACGGTGGAAGTTGTAGGGGCGGAAGTCCTCAGCGACTCTAACCCTGTTCCAGTCTTCAGCCCAACAGCTGTTATTTTCGAGGATTTGTATCTCCTCACTCGTTAATTGTCTGTAGTCTCTCATAAAATGTATTGTGTTTGGTTCAAATATTCTTCACCTCAGCAAGTGTTAACGCTATTCAGTTTCATCTATCGTGTACAAGAAGTCGTTATAGGGATACTTCTGCACATGCAACTCGCGTACTTTCTTATAGAGCACGTCGCGCAACTCGTCGATATTCTCCTTATTCTTGGCAGAGATGAACAGGCAGTCGCCCTGCATCTTTGCCATCCATGTGTTCTTCAATTCGTCAAGCGAGATGTTTTCTCTGGTAGGTGCTGTCAGGTCATCCTCGTCCTGAGGTGTCCATGTGTAGGCATCAATCTTGTTGAAAACAAGCATCGACGGTTTTTCGGCACAGCCCAAGTCCTTCAGGGTCTCTTCCACCACGTGGAGCTGTTCTTCAAAGTCAGGATGCGAGATGTCGACGACATGTACCAGCATGTCGGCCTCGCGAACCTCGTCAAGGGTCGACTTGAACGAGTCTACCAGGTCTGTCGGCAACTTACGGATGAAACCTACCGTGTCTGCCAACAGGAATGGCAGATTGTCGATAGTCATCTTGCGCACCGTGGTATCGAGGGTGGCAAAGAGTTTGTTCTCGGCAAAGACATCACTCTTACTCAGCAAGTTCATCATCGTACTCTTACCCACATTGGTATAACCTACCAGCGCCACACGAATCAGGCGTCCGCGGTTTTTGCGCTGGGTGGTTTTCTGCTGGTCAATCTCCTGCAGACGTTGCTTGAGCAAGGTGATACGGTGCAAGATGATACGGCGGTCCATCTCCAACTGGGTCTCACCAGGACCACGCAGTCCTACACTACCCTTTCCACCGCCAGAACCCGAACCACCACCCTGGCGTTCCAAGTGAGTCCACAGTCGCTGCAAACGGGGTAGCATATAGCGATACTGTGCCAGCTCCACCTGTGTCTTGGCCTCAGCAGTCTGAGCACGCATAGCAAAGATGTCGAGAATCAGTGAGGTGCGGTCCAGTATCTTCACCTTCAGCTCTGCTTCGATATTACGTATCTGCTTGGCGCTGAGTTCATCGTCAAAGATGACCATACCTACGGGCTGAGGAGCCTCCTGCCCCTCCTCCATCTCTGGCGAACCAGCATCGAGCCAATCGTAGTAAGCATCTTCCTTTTGTTTGATGTATTGCTTGATTTCTTCCAGTTTTCCCTTACCTACATACGTCACCTGGCTGGGCCCTTGCACCTTCTGCGTGAAACGCTTCACAGTGACAGCACCAGCGGTATCTGCCAGAAACTCCAGTTCGTCGAGATATTCCTTTGTCTTAGCCTCATCCTGTTGCTGCGTAATAAGACCAACAAGGACAGCAGTTTCAGCTTTAGCTTCAGATATAACAAATTCCTTCATAATCGGTGCAAAGTTACGAAAAAACGAGAGAAATACAAAAGGAAAGCCTACTTTTATTTTTATTTCCGAGTGCCAAGTAAGTTCGGCGAAGTCAAAGTTACAAAAAAAATTCTGTCTTTTCTTCATATTTTCTGGAAAATTATTACCTTTGCAACCGATAAGATAAAAAACTTTATATTTTTAGACTTATGAGAGTAATTATTGAACCCGACTATCAGAAAATGTCACAATGGGCTGCAGAACATGTCATTGAGCGCATCAATGCCTTCAAGCCCACCAAGGAGAAACCGTTTGTTTTGGGTCTGCCTACTGGTTCATCACCCGAGGGTATGTATGCTTGCTTGGTAAAAGCCAACAAGGAAGGCCGTGTATCGTTCAAGAATGTGCTGACATTCAACATGGATGAGTATGTTGGTCTGCCTGAGGAGCACCCTGAGAGCTACCACTCATTCATGGCTCGCAATTTGTTCAACCATATTGACTGCCCCAAAGAGAACATCCACATTCTCAATGGCAATGCCAAAGACCTGGCTGCCGAGTGTGCACACTATGAAGAGATGATCAAGGAGGCTGGCGGCATCGACCTGTTCATTGGCGGCATCGGCCCTGACGGCCACATTGCCTTCAACGAGCCTTACAGCTCACTGACCAGCCGTACCCGTGTGAAGACTCTGACCACCGACACCATCATTGCCAACAGCCGTTTCTTCGACAACGACGTCAACAAGGTTCCCAAGCTGGCGCTGACTGTCGGCGTAGGTACTGTCATGGACGCCAAAGAAGTAATGATTCTCGTTAACGGTCACCACAAAGCACGCGCTTTGAAGGCTGCTGTAGAGGGTGCAGTAACTCATGAGTGGACGATTTCTGCTCTGCAGATGCATCAGCACGGCATCATCGTTGCTGACGAGCCCGCCACCGACGAGTTGAAGGTTGCTACCTACAAGTACTTCAAGGATATTGAGAAAGACAATCTGTAAGATGGCTGATGTCTGATGTAAGATGTCTGATGTAAGATAACAAAAAACTTCCAACATTGACGGTTGGAAGTTTTTTTATTTCTTCAGTTTAAACGAGTTTTCTATGCTGGAAAGTTCTGCGGAGAACGACTTGTCGACTTTCAGGCGCTGCTCAACCGTCGAACAGCTATGAATGACTGTCGAGTGGTCGCGGCCTCCTATCAACTGGCCAATGCGAGATGCTGGCATCTTGGTATACTTCTGAGCCAAATACATAGATATCTGGCGCACCACCACATAGTCACGCTTACGGCTCTTGCTGAACACGTTCTGCTGCGACACATGATAGT
Source organism: uncultured Prevotellaceae bacterium (assembly GCA_900313235.1). Lineage (GTDB taxonomy): Bacteria > Bacteroidota > Bacteroidia > Bacteroidales > Bacteroidaceae > Prevotella. The sequence goes on from OMQN01000005.1 coordinate 15,482, forward strand.
GGTTGCAGACCTTCTCCAAGATATCATCGACCGTCAGCGGTTTATTGTCAATCTTGACTGCGCGCTTCACCACACGCTCAGCCAACCGCATGTCTACATTGGTGTTATAGACAATGGAATAGGTCAGAAGGGAGTTGATGACACCCTCCAAATCGCGGACGCTACCATTGGCTGTCTCTGCAACAAACTGAATGACATCAGCAGGTATCGTCAGACCGTCACGGCGGCATTTAGCATTCAGAATATCAATGCACAACTGTGGGTTGGGCTTCTCCAACTCTGCAATGAGACCACAAGAGAATCGGGTCAGCATACGCTCATGCAACCAGCCCAGGTCTACTGGCGGACGGTCGCTGGCCAGGATAATCTGCTTGCCCAGACGGAACAGGTGATCAAAGATATAGAAGAAGGTAGCCACCGTCTTCTCGGCTGTAGCCCACTCTTGCACGTCGTCGACAATCAGGACATCAATACTCTGATAGAAGTTGATAAAGTCGTTAACGGTATTCTTGCGACTGGCATCGGTAAACTGCACCTGGAAGAGGCGTGCGGAAACATACAGCACACGCTTCTGGGGATACATCTCCTTGCAATGAACACCAATGGCATTAATCAGGTGTGTCTTACCACAACCCGATGGGCCATAGACGAAGAACGGATCGAAAGTCGACTTACCCGGATGCTCCGCAATAGACAGGCCCACCGTACGCGGCAGTTTATTGCTGTCACCTTCTATATAATTATGGAAGGTTTTGTGGATATCCAACTGGGGATTCAGCTGACTGACGGCATCCAGCACCGTGGGCGACTTATTGCCACGGTTGGTGGGAGGTGCCGGCTCTATCGTTGATGGCTCTTCACTGGCAATCTGCTGGCTAAGACCATGCTGCTTGTCGGTAACCACACGATAGGTCAACTGCACATTCTGTCCGAAACAGCGCGTCAGCACTTTGCTCAGCAAGTTCACATAGTATTGCTCCAAGTACTCGTACACGTACATACTCGGTACTTGTACGAGCAAAGTCCGACTCTCCGCATCGTATTTCTCGAATACGATGGGCGCGAACCATGTTTTATATTGCTGCTCTGTGACATTATCCTTAATCAGGCTAAGGCAGTTGTCCCAAAGCGCCTTTGGATTATTTACCATGCGGCGTTACTGTTTATTCAATTCACAAAAAGACAATTTGCAGTCTCGGTTATTGATTTCGATTGCAAAGGTCGCATTTTTTTTTCAAACAAACAAATCCCCACTTTTCACGTCACGCAAGAACAACCTGCGTAATCCTCTCATATTTCGGAGGTTAAGCAACATTTAAGGCTATTTAATCATTTGAGCGATTTGCAAAAATGCAACCTATTGTCTTTCAGTGTCTTAACGCAAGCATGCACAACTTCTTACTGTTGTGCATGCTTGCTATATAAAGTACTCTCAAAAGCTTGAAATATCAAGTACTTCTGACGTTAGCGAAAAAAGAACTTCTACAGTCCTCGTTATTTAGACAAAATAAAAATTGGCAACTTTTCACTTATCTTTTTTACCGAAGATGGAGAAATGTACATAGCGCTTGGGGTGTGCCTTCAAATCTGTCAGAAGTGAGTCGGCACTGGCAGCCGTTGCTGTCAGGTTGTTGTAGAGTGACTTGTCACGCATCAGCAGTCCCAAGGTACCCTCATTACTATTCAGGCGCTGTGTCATCTGCTCCACATTAGCCAGTGTCTGGTTCACCTTGGCATTCATGGCCTCCACATCAATTTGCGACAGGTTATGCGTCAACTGCTGGGTATTGTCCAGTACCCCGTTGGCCTTGTGCATCATGGTGGGCACTTCACGGTTCAGCGAGGCAGACAGGGTCTTCAGTTCCTGACTGGTAGCATTCAGGTTTTCGGTCATTCCCTCTACATGATGCAGCGTATTGCGCAGAGCAGGATCAGACAGCAGCAGATTCAGGCTGGTCATGATACTGTCGAGCTTGGGGGCGATATCCATGATGACAGGCATCATCTCGCCTACCTTGCTCATTATGCCGGCCTCCATACCTCCACTGATGGTATCTCCAATAGCAATCATATTCAGCGGATCATCGCCCAGCACCAGATTGATTTTGATATTTCCCAGCAGGTCACTGGCCAGTTCGGCACGCGAACCGACAGGCACACGCATCTCTTTGTTCAGACCTACCTCGGCAACAATCTTTCCGTGAGGGTCATAGTCGTAGTCAAGAGCCTTCACCACGCCCACGCGATAGCCGTTGGCATATACAGGAGACGACACTGACAATCCCGTGGCATCCGAAAAGGCCACATACATGGTGTTGTCATTAGAGAAGACACTCAGTCCCTTCAGAAACTGCAATCCGAAGAACAGCACAACGATACCGAGTATCGACACCAGTGCAATCTTGATTTCCTTTGTAAATCTCATATCTATTTTATCTTTACTTTTTTACCTTTCTATTTTTGAACTCCTCAATCGCCTTACGGACATCCGTCTTCTGTCCGTCTTTGAAGGCAATGATGAAAGCCTGCGGGAACTTGTCGAGCAGCGACTTGCGCAACTGGTATATCTCGTTATAGTCCGTCGACGCACCAACAGTGAACTTATACAGTCCGCCTTCCTCGTAACTATCGATATCTTGCTGGCCTTTCAGCTGAGGTGCTGAGGGAGACAGCTTAGAACTGCTGGCCAAAATCTGCACCTTGAAGACGGGGGCAGCAGAAGAAGCAGCAACAGGTTTCTCAACAGGGGCTACGGGCTTTACTGCAGGAGCGGGTTTTACCTCGGGAGTGGGTTTCACCTCGGGAGTGGGTTTCACTTCTGTAACAGGCTTCACTGCAGGAGCAGGTTTTGCTGCTGTAGCGGGAACAGGAGCAGGCTGTACAACAGTATCCTTTTTCTCTACAGGTTTCTCAACAGCAGCAGACACCTTTTCGGCAACGGCGCTGTCGGCCTTTTCCTCAGCCTCTTTCTTCTTACGTTTTCTTTCTTTCCGGCTTTCCTTCTTGTCTTCTTTCTTTTTTTCCGGAACGACCTCTTGCTTAGGCGTTTCGGGAGCCACGGCAGGTGTCTTTACCTCCTGCTGCTGGGGCTCTTCCTTATAAGATACGCTGGGATTGGTATCGTATTTACGCTTATAGTCCACAAATGCCTGGTAGATGCCACGTCCCAACTGGTTGACACCGGCAGTAGAATTCAGGAAATTCTCCTCGTCAGGGGTTGAAATGAAACCAAGCTCTATCAAGCAGCTGGGCATCGACGTCTCTCTCAGCACGAGGAACCCTGCCTGTTTGACGCCCTTGTCCAGACGTCCAGCAGACGCACAGGTGCGACGCTGCACAAACTTTGCCAGCTCTACGCTCTGTGCCATGTTATGGTCTTGCATGAACTCAAACATGATATAGCTCTCTGACGAGTTGGGGTCAAAGCCCTGGTAGCGCTGCTTATAGTCTTTCTCATACAGAATAACCTCGTTCTCACGCTTAGCGACGGCGAGGTTGTCTGCGGCACGGTGCATACCCAGCGTATAGGTTTCTAAACCTCGTGAGATACGCCCCTTGGGCAGTGCATTGGTATGGATGGAGATAAACAGGTCAGCCTTGTTCTTGTTGGCAATGTCGGCACGGGTATGCAGGGGGATAAAGACATCCGTCTTACGGGTATAGATGACCTTTACATCCGGGCAGTTCTGCTCTACCAACTTGCCGAAGGCCAGCGCCACATTCAGATTGATGGTTTTCTCCTTGGTAATCTTTCCCACAGCTCCTGCGTCATTGCCGCCATGGCCGGCATCAATGACCAGCGTAAAACGCTTATTGGCAGCAAAGGCGATTGCTGTCACACACAGGAATAATATGAATAGGTACAGTCTTCTCACTTTCAACTTCAAACTTTCAATGTTCAACGTTCTATGTTCAACGTCACGCTCGCTCCACTGCTGTCGGCACCCATCGGCGGGTTACATTTCGTAATGCTGATACGAAGGCCATCCACCAAAGGGAATGCTTCCAACACACGCGAACCGATTCTACCAGCTACATGCTCCAAGAGTTTGGAGGGTTGAGCCATCTCATGGGCCACCACCTCATAGAGCGCTGCATAGTTGACGGTATCCTCTACGGAGTCGCTGACCACTGCCGTGCTGAGGTCGGCATCAACACTTAGCGACACGAGGTATTCACCGCCCACCCGTCGTTCTTGCTCCAGCACGCCATGATAGGCGTAGAAGCGCATGTCATGCAGTTGGATGCTGCTCTGTGTTATCGTCATTGTCGACAGTTTCAGCACCGTCACCCAGATACTTCTTCAGGGCACGCTCAACACCGTTTTTCCACGTATTGATGCTCTCCGACTGCAGCTGCAGCGAAGACACCAGCTTGATGACATGCTCGATAGGCATGCGGTAGCGAAGCACGCCACTAATCAACTTGGCATAGTTCCAATATTCCGGATTGAACTTCTCCGACAGGCCCTCTACGGTAATCTTGTAGCCACGGGTATTCTCAAACTGGAAATCATAGCGCTTCGTACCGTCAGCATTAACCTGTTTGATAATCTTGCCCTTGGTGACCGACTTCGGCAGAAGGATGCCCTCCTCGTCGTCTTGAAGACCAGTAAAAATCTCATAGGGATAGCCGTTGAGCAGACCTACCAGAGCCACCCACTTGTCTTTGTTGTTTTGGAAACGAACCACGTCACACTCCAACTCCTTAGGACGGACCTCAGTCACCTCAGGACGCTGGTTCTGCAACACTTCCTTGACGGTAGCGTCGGCCACAGTGGTTATCAACTGCTGTTCGTCAGCAGTCAGTGCTCCAAGCATCTTGTCCAACAACTGCTGAGCCTGCTGTTCTGTCAGCGGGCTCTCTGTGTGCTGGCTGGCGGCTGCCATACGACGAGCCAGGCGCTCCACCAGCGTCACTTTCATCTCTGTCATAATAATCAATAAACGTTTATCGCTTGCAAAGGTACAAAGAAGTTTCCACTTTCGGACAACTTTCTCCATTAAAAATTTCAAAAAGTTATCCGTTTTGGATTTTTCTTTGTACTTTTGCAGCATGAAAAATCTATTGACAAGGCGCAGCATACGCCAATATAGCGAGCGTGAGGTTAGCGAAGCGCTCCTCAACCGCCTCCTCTCTGAGGCCAGCCGTACACAAACAATGGGCAACCTTCAGCTGTACTCCGTCATCGTCACCCGCGATGGCGACATGAAGCAGCGCCTGGCTCCCGCCCACTTCAACCAACCCATGGTGACACAGGCTCCCGTAGTGCTCACCATCTGTGCCGACTTCCACCGCACCACACGCTGGTGTGAGGAGCGCAAGGCTCAGCCGGGCTACGACAACTTCCTGTCGTTCCAGAATGCTGCCATCGATGCCCTGCTCTATACGCAGACACTCTGCAATCTCATGGACGAAGAGGGACTGGGCTACTGCTATCTAGGCACCACCGTCTACCAGCCTCAACAGATTATCGACATCCTGCAGCTGCCTCGTCTTGTCATGCCCGTCGCCACGCTCACCGTTGGCTGGCCTGCTGAAGAGCCTCCCCTCTCCGACCGCCTGTCCCTCGAGAGTTTCGTACACAGCGAGACCTACAAGGATTACACTTCTTCCGACATCGGCACCTATTATCTTCATAAGGAGCAACTGGAGGAGAACCGCCACTTCTGCGAGATTAACAACAAGGAGACGCTGGCCCAGATCTTCACCGACATCCGTTATACAAAGAAAGACAACGAAGCGATGTCCGCCGGACTCATAGAAGCATTAAAACGACAGGGGTTCCTTTAACGGGACCCCTGTTGCTTTTTCAACTTTCAATTATCTATTTTCACTTCTTTCCACCAGTCATCCTTCTGGCGGCACAGCGCCTGCGCAACGCAATTCATTGCTTTACAGGCAGCTACTGTGATACTTTCTTCAGCAGTACGATACAGATATACCCACGGAGTCACTATCAGCAACTTATTCTCGGCACATTGCGCCATCCGCCGTTCCGACGGATGGTAAAGTTCTGGCATACCATTATCTTCGATATTAATCACGGGGAAGCCTTCGGCCATCGCAGCGTTCATGATGTCCTGTTCGCCAGGAGAGATACGGGCAGAGACGAGTACTGCTCCGTCTCTGGCTTCAGTGAGGCATGCCTCTTTTTGCTGGACAAAAGAGCGCAGGTCCTTACGGTGGCACACCACAGGTAACAGCCGTCTGCTCAGCAACTGGCGGTTACCATAGCTGTCGCAATCAATGAAGGCATTATGCTGAAATTGTCGGTTGCCATAGCTGTCGCTATTGCTGAGGGCATCATGCAGCAACAATCGTGGAGCCAGAGAGGCCCACACCTCCTCATCAAACTGAGAAGCGCCACACTCACGCTTTAGGTAGCCCTTTAAGGCTAACAGCCGCAAGGCGGTATCTATGCCGCCCCGCTGCACTTGTAGTGACGAGCGGTTTTGGCTGCGCAGCAAGCGGTAGCGCGGATTGTTACGGATATAGGCCCGCTGCGTTTCCAGTTGTCCTTCCCGCAGCGGCATCACGTCAACATAGCCGTCGCTAAACAACTGCGGCTTCCCCGTCGTCAGGCGGGACGGCACCTTCACATAAGCCTGCGGGCAACCCGCAGACCGCAGGTCACAGCCCCCAGCGGCGGCGGGGGTGGCGGTGGCAGCAAGGGCGGGGCCAGCGGCGGCGGGGTTCCCCCGCTGCTGCGGCTGCTGGCTCTGCTGACCTTGGGGCCCTGCGGCCGTCATCCCCGTTATTTCCCAATAGCGGCGAGTGCAGCCTTTTTTGAAGCCAGAGATGACCTGCCCTAAATGGGTAGGCTTGCCATTCTTGCTAATGATATCGTGCTTTACCACCATGATGCAATGCACATGGTCAGGCATGATGACGTAGTCTTGCACCTCCACCATCGGGTAGTGGGCGGTAATGCTGTGCAACAGTTCGTACTCCACCATTTTGCCTACCTCCGATAGTTCCACATGCGGCGCATTCGGGTCGCCATCAGGCTTGCTGACATCACCCACGACACGCCCCAATGGCTGTTGTCGCCTATCGCCTACCGTCATGGTGATATGGTATATTCCTGGCCACCGGTAGTCTTTATGCTGACTACGACGGCCCATATGATGCGAGTCGGTATGGTAAGGGTTAGCGTTCATGATTGCATTATCTTCGCGAAGAAGACGAGGCATTGGTACTTCTGTTTATGATTTCAAATGCAAAAGTACACAAAAACGATGAACCCGCAAAATAATTCCCTCAAAAAGTGGATATGTCACGATAAAGTGGGCGGTAATACCGTTCTCGAATAGATTAACGTCGACGTCCTCGCTTTGCCGTTGCTTCCAAGAACTTTGTGGCAACTTCATTCATCGGATCAACATCAAGCATCTTTTCAGCATAGCTTGAAGCAGTAACATAATCAGATTTCACATATGCATAATAACTCAGCATATACCGATATGCCATAGCCAAACGAGTCGCATTGGAACCTGTGGGCACCGCTCCGTCCTTCGTCAATAATGCCTCATACTGATTGATTACAGGGACGCCAGCTCCTGATTCAGCAGTCGGGTCAATCTTGAAGTATATGCTGAACACTCGAACGGCACAAAATGTAACTGCATTATCTTGTATCTTAATATTGTCTATAGCATCAGAAAGTATTTTATCTGCTTTCATCAGCGTTTCCGTTTTCTCAATACCATTCTGTTCAGCAGACCAATCAATGTAGATATTTGCCAACGTATAATACATCATGTCATCCAACAAGCCTTCTGCACGACGTTTTTCCAAAAAAGCAGAATACAAATCAACCGCCTGCTGATAGTCACCCATGTCAGTATAGTCCTTAACCCTCATTGACATACACTGACCTACATAATACTCCGTTGTCTTTCGGTCATTATCTGGCAAATTTGGCTTTAACAATATAATATCGTAAAGACGCATCGCTTCATCATACTTCTTAGTACCAGCCAAAGCAGCAGCATAGTTGATTGAATCACGAATTTCAATAATAGTATTCTTCGCATTTTGCAGATTTTTATATGCTGTTATTGCCTCACTATATTTCTTTAGAGGTACCAGTGATCGAAAATAGAATCTGTTCAATGCCAGACTGCTCGGAAATCTTTTCAGTCCCTCTTCTGCTTGTTCATTACATTCTGCATTCTGACCTGAATAGAAAAGACTCATGATATAGGTTTCGAGATCACCTTGTGTCATCATCGACTTATCAATCTTTCCATAATACTCAGCAACCTGTGAACGATATTCATTGCCTCGAATATCAATCTTATCGTAGATACGGGCAATAAAGAGTTCAACAGGGAAGCTGGGATCAGCCTTCTTCAACTCCTCCAGTTTTGCCTTTGCTGCTTCAATATCTGTACGCGCCAGTATTGTTGCTTGAGAAATATAGAGAGAAGAATCATTGGGACTATTAGCCAATCCTCTTTCCAACCATTTCATAGCTTCATCTGTATGTCCATCATAGTCGAAGATGTCGGCAGCAACGATATAAGCACGAGGATATTTCGGATCGACAGCAATGGCGCGATTGATATACTTAAAAGCGTTTACCGTGTCGTTCTTATGATAATGCCTCAACTTATGAAAATTATCCTTATGCACGTCTGCATCTTCATTGTAATTATAGTACGACTTAGCGATGCGGGTGGCTAAGTATGCAGACTTGTGTTTCTCAAAGATTTCGTCAACAAACTTATTGACGATATCCGCCTCTGTATATGTACGAACAATGGTATCGATGGCGGCGGCAAGGGCACGCTCGTCGTTCTGTGCATGTGCTATAACGGAAAATGCGAGGAAAAGGGAGAGGAACAAGGCTTTTTTCATAATGAGTAACTATTTTGTGACTTTTTAGAATCCATACTGTACACCGAGGTTGAAGGTCTGCATTAGTTTCATATTAGCAAACTCGACACCGGGCATCTTAGTGCTGCCCAGTGTGTATAACGTCGAGATAAGAAATGCAGATAGTCTGGGTTTTATGCGGTATTCAAGTTTCACTCCCAGGTGTGCACCAATACCCAAGCCAACCTTTTCGGCATTGACAGGTTCAGCGCGATGGTGCTGCATCAGTCGCTCTTTAGGCGAGAGCGTATAGGTATACTTCATTACATATACCAGCGTAGGACCGCCGAAGGCATAGAGGCGCAGCGGTTGCGCCTGGTAGTGCATGGTCAGGTAGTTCATATCCACCTGTCCGCTGGCCGATATCAGGAAGAACTGGTATTTGTGGTCCCATAGTCCATTGCGCAGCACGGGCGAGTAGTCTACGTCGGGATTATCCATGTTATAGTCTGTATAATCCGTCATCGCCGTACGCTTCATATTGATGAAATCCACGCCAAGACGTACACTCTTCAGGCGGTCGAAGTGGTACTCGCCAAAGAGTGTCGCATTCAGTCCCAGTCCACCACCCTCAGCCATGGCATTCTCCGTCTGCAGGAAGTGCAAACCGCCACCCAGTCCGACCTTTATTTGGCGCAAGCGGTCCTCTACATATTCCTGATAGTAGCTGTGCGAATAGTATCGTGCGTCGTCACGCACCTCCACAGCCACGCCGACGTTCAGCGTCAGGTAGTTGTCTGAGTATCGTTTCACCCTGTCGACATTTGTATAAGGAATATTATACTCATTGTGCATGAATCGCGGTTCTACAAACAGTTTCGTACCCGGAGTCAGCTGATACCAGAGGTTAACACCTCCACCCCAGCCTATCATACTGCAGCTCAGCTGGTCGGTCTGTTTCTTCAACAGCCAACCCATTTCTGCGCCACCCACTAGGTAGAAACCGAAGGGGGCGTCCCAGTAGAAATTCTTCAGGAATCCCAATGGGTTAAGCATCGCTTCCAAGCGTCCGCCAACAGTGATGTTATGCAGATTCACCTCATAGCCAGGCTGGCCAGACTCATTGCCTAATATGATTTGCCGATTCCACACGTTTGTTCTGGAATAGCCCGTCAGTCGGAGTCCCATTACGGGCGACAGCCACTTACCCACCGTCAGTGCCAGTTCGCTGCCCATTGTCTTCGACATGCTCATGTTCGGCTGGTCCTGCATCATGGCAGCACCTGTCGACACCTGTACCATCCAGGGCTGCTGCCATTTCTCCATCAGCGAGTCCTTCGACAGCTGGTTGCGCTCACTGACCTCACTCGTCAGGCGGCGGTGCGACTCTGGCGAGAGGTTATTATTCAAATAGTACACAAAGTTCAGGTTAGCGCCATAGAACACATCGGCCTTACGCCAGTTGTGTGTTCCGCTGACATCCATCTTGTCGCCTCCAATACCCACATAGGGTTCCAGGGAGATATAAGCCTTGGGACCTGTAAAGAATCGGAACTGCAGTCCGAAGTGTCCTTCGAACGACATGCCGCTGCCTTCGTTTTCCAATTTCGACGACTGCAAGCCTACACCCAAAATCGTTGACAGTCCCCACAGTCGTGACGGATTATATCCAGAGAAATAGGACGACAGGTTATACATGTGTTCCAACTTGACGCCATACTTGCTCAGTCTCAGCTCCTTAAAGCGCTCTGTTCCCCAGGCACCATGAAGTGTCAGACGTGCAGTGTTGAGCTTGTTGAAGTCCTTACCCACCGACAATTGTGCATAGCTCATCGGGCTGATGCGCCAGTCGCTGGTGGGAGCATCAATTTTCTCTATACCCACGCCACCCTGCACGAAGATGTTGCGCAGCCATTTGTTTTTGTTCAGAAAGGTCTCGCCAGTTGGTACATAGCGGCCTTCCATGACGTCATTGATAGCATTATGGCCGTTAACAACATAGTTTCTGGGCTCATGTTTGGCACGCTGTTCAAAGGTACCATCCTCATCTTCCTCCGTATCTTCACCATAGCGTGTAGTGTCGGCAGGAGCTGCCAGAGAAGGCATAACAACTGGTCGGGCTATTGCAACGGCAACACCCCACAGACACAGAGTCAACAACAATACGGCACGTCTTCTCATGAAACTTTTTCCTCCTTCTTTTCAGTATCTGTAGCAGTCTCAGACTGTTCGTCCTTCTCTGCTTTCTCTTCCGCATCGCCCTGTGACTCGTCCTGCTTGCTGAAAGACCTCATGCTGTCATCGCGTTTCTTCAGCAATTTAAACAGCTCACGATAGAGCGGACGTTTCTTGAACTTATACGGATACTTCTTGCGCAAGTCCTCAGACACATTGCTCTCATTGCCATAGTAACGGAAGTACTTCTTAGTAGGATCGAGGTCAAAGGCATGTTGGAAGTAGCCTATGTATTGCGGAATGCCCTGGAACTTATTGACATCAACCGCTGCTGGTGCATTGGCAGACTTCTCCGCCGCTGCAGGAGCCGAAGGCGGATCTTCTCCATTATGACTGTCTCTATATTCCAACAGTTTCTTCATGTATTCCTCGTAAGCAGCAACCTTCTTCGGATCCTCAGACCACTGATAGTCTGCCATCTTATCCTCCGACCACTTATAGAACTGGCCGTCGTCTTCTGCCTCCTCGTCATCGTCACTGGCAACAACAAGCGGTTCCTCCGTCTTTTCCTTCTCCAGTTTCAGTGCGGCAAGCATGCCCTTCAGGTACCACTTGCGCGGATTGCCATCGTCCATCTGGTCTACATACTGCATTGCCTGGTCACGCTGGCCCCAGTCTTCTATCTCTGTGTAGAGTATGGCTTTGTTGTCATTGCTCATAGCCAGCACGGCATTCTTTGCACGCTTATAGTCAGCCTCCTCTTTGGCCGTTCTGCGTCCCTTGAAGTGTAACTTCTTCAGATTGATAAGATTCTCAAGCTGTTCAATGCCCTCATTCTCTATCTTACACTCCTTCAGCCACTCTATCAGGAACAGGGCGGTATCCACTTTCTGTTCCATATAGTAACATGCTGCCTGGTTGGCAACAATCTCCTGGCGGTTGAACTTAATCTTGCCACGTCCTGCCACATACTGGTCTACATTGATGCCATAGCCACCACCTATCTTACCACGACGTTTGTAGTCAATAAACGGCTTGAGTATCTCCACGTTTGGTGTTCCGCGCTTCATCTGCTGAATAGCCATTAAGTTACAGATATAGGGTGAGATGGGCACCTCCTTCTCATATTCAGGAACACTGGTAATTTCACGATAGGCTATCGTTGTCAGCGTGTCAATCTCCAGGCTGTCCTCCAGCATATCATACAAATTGTAAAAGTCGCCATTAGAGAAGTGCTTGTCTCCATCCCAATATGCCTTACGATACAGGCGGAAGGCCTGCACGCACTCTTCCGGCTCCATGGGGCGGTTGTTCTGGTACATATACTTACACACCATGGCACGCTGGCCGTTCAGTACAGGCACGATGTCGAAATCGTAAAAGTTCAGTTGCTTGATTTTCTGATACTGTGCCATATCGTCGCCACCTGCCTGCACAATTTCTTCTATCTTCTCTGCCTGCAACTCCTTTCCTAGCTCACGTAGCGTATTGGCTACGTCTGTCCACGTGTACACCTGCGTGGTTACCCTTGGCGTAATAGCTATTCTACCCAGCATGCCGCGTGCCACGTTGGCACGCTGGCGGGCCAGTTCCTCGTTGTGTTTCATGGAACCGTCTGGCGAGGCACCTCCCACGATAGTCAGCTCTACCAGTGAGTTGCCGTAGGATGAAATCTCTCTGACAAATTTATTTCTCTCCACATAGTTCAGCGAGTCCTCTATCATTTTGCTCGTACCCACCTCAAAACGCAGGTTAATCTTCGTATTCTTCTTCTGGAAATTGGCTTCTGCCTGTTCGTAGAACTCCTGAGTCAGTTCGATATCATGAAGGGCTGCCGTGAAGTCAAGCATCTTAAAGGGACGTCGTTTCAAGCAGCTTCCGTCCATGTCGGTACGATAATAGGGGTGGTGGAAGTCTTCAAAGACATAAGTAAAGGGACCTCTGAACGAGCGGTCCTTCATGCCGGCAGGCTTGGGCCATATCAGAACAGTGTCGAGCACGAAGTACTTGTCTTCTTTCAACACAGCATTGCGACGATAGAACTTGGCCAGTTTGTCGTTCTTGTCGTAGTTATAGGCCATACGCTTCTCCTGCATCTCGTGGTACATGTCGCCCTCAAAGACCAGTGAAGCCAGATAGCCCAGCGTGTCCTCCGTCTGGCAATCGACAGCGTATGTCTGGATAATCATACGCGAATCCGTACGCGCTGTGCCAGGCGGTAGTTTTATCTTGATGCCAAAGCGTTCGTTGCCGTCGTCTGCATCGTCTGTGGAAGCCACGTTGATAGCGACTTCCATGGCTTCACCAGTGGCAATAATCGTCTTGGTTTGTTTCAGTTTCATCACCAAATCCTTATATTGCGTCTTGCCCTTCTCGATGTCGACCATCAGCACCTCTCCGTTCTCCTGATCGACAAAGATGATAGCCATGGAGGGTAGTGCGTTCTTCTTGAACTGTCCTTTCTTGGCACGTGAGTCTATGGTATACTCCTTGCGTATTTCCTCCATAGCCACTTCACGCTCGGCTTCGTTATCAATCAGCTTAGCACGCTGCAGTTTGTTATAGGCCTCGCGAGCAACTTTCTTGTCCTTCACGCCATACCATAGCACCTCAGGACCTTCCACCTGTTCACCGGCATCGTTCAGAAACTTAACAACACCTCTGACCTGCATTGTCTCATCTTCCTCCTGTGCACACAGTAGCAGCGGTGTGAGCAGCAGTAGCAGCATAGCGAGAATCTGTTTCTTCATATATCGTGTGTAGTGTATTGTCTTATTTAAGTATGTACGACACGGAGATACCTATTCTGGTAGGCAGCAGGTAGTAGCCCTTGGCATTAGCCCGCTGTGCTCCATTGTCGGTATAGTCCACATCGTAGTTGTCTCCCTCGAAGTATTCCTTGCGGTTATAGAAGAAAGCTCCGAAACCGCTATGCACTTCTATGTTCAAACGGTTGGTAACGTTCCACACGTAGCCATAAGTAAGGCCAAGGCCAATGCCGTAGCCGTCATAGTACTTACCCTTAAAAGGTCCGCTAAACATGGCACCAATGCCGCCAACGCCCACGAACCACTTGTTGACTGGTCGGTAAGAGAACCAGTAGCGATATTCCGGCTGTATCGCCGTCAGCTTAAGTCCAAAGCCAAGTACTTTTGGCGAATAGAGAAAGTTTACGCCTACTGAAGAGTGGTTGCCGGTGACGACTTCCAAGCCAAGGTTGGGAGCCATCAGCAGGTCGCTGGTTGCCTCCGTATTGACAACAACCAGTTGGGCCTGCAGTTTATTACAAGCTATCGTTGCCAGCATAATCAGTATGAGTAGTCGTTTCATTTCTATCCTTCTTGTCAGAAGTGAGTTAATATGCCCGCACACGTTTTTCAGTTAGTGCGGGCATGTTGTTTCTATTTGTCACCGCTCAGTGGGGGAAGCAGTCTGCGCCCCCTCTCTGAGTCGGGACAGTTAGTCTTCATCTTCAATATCAATTTCCGAGGTTTCCACATCCCAGTCCTCTAAGTAGCCTCTAGCCTCAACGTAGTTGGCAGGAGGAGTCATACTTACATTAACTGTGTACTCTTTTCCTGCTTCCCACCTGGAAGCGCCACTGGGCAGGTTCAGCGAAATAGGCGAAATCGTTGTATAGAGATTACCGTCCTCATCACGCAAGAACACCTGTACCTTCAGGGTTGCAGCACTCGTTGGCGGAATCATGATACCATCGCCCACCGGAGTCTTGGCAGACGAACTAATGATGTACTTGTAGTTGTTTCCAACCTTCTCACCAATGCTCGTCCCATCATTATCTCGCAACCAGAATGTCCCATGACCATTATAGCCAGCATTGTTCAACTGTGTTTTGATATCATCGTCTAAACCATCCGTATTGGATACTAGACTATAGGAGCCAGCTTCAGCCACTCCAGTGGAGTTTTTAGCTAACGACAGTCTGATGATATTCACCACATTGTTAATGCAGATACTATCAACATGGAACTGATGTTCTGACAGTACAGATGACGTTTCCTTGAACTTGACCGTAAACTTCAGCTTAGCAGTACAGTGCTTAAAGCTAAAATAGGGTTTATGGTCGTCAGTGACTGTCTGGCCAGCATCAATAATCCCTTTATAATAAGAATTACCGTATGCCAGTTCATCGACACTGGGACTGACATCCAAACGTGGTCCCTCGGCGAAGGCATACATCACGTCGTCGTCTCCATCCATCGGGATGTAAGCATAGATAATGCTCTTTTCCTTTTTAATTACGTCCGTATAGGGATGATAAGCAGCAAAGCTGTAGTTGAAGTACTCCAGTTTAGGATAGTAGTGAGGCGTATTGGGATCATCCCAATGCATCTTACCTTCCGTTCCATAAGTACTCTTTACGTGAGCCTTGACATTATCCTGCCAAATGTTCAGCATATTCAGCTTAGCACCGACATTACCACTCCACGAACGCAGAATGGCATCGTCAGTAGCTGCAGTACCAATCTTCTTGGAGCTTAGACAGAATATGCCCATAGTACCCTTCGCTGTTGTGAAGTCATTATTGATTGACGCACGCTTAGGAGCGTAAGACGATTCTTCAACCTCCACATCAGCGCCGAAGTTCACTGTTGCGAACTCAATGGGCATATCTCCCATTAGGTCCTGATGGGTGATGTTCTCATCGTCTGGGCTTTCAACAGCAGGCTGTCCTGCCAGCAGGTCGTCTCCAGAGGAGCAACCTGCCAGCAGAGCCATCGCCATGCAGAATATAACATGTCTTTTCTTCATGAATGCAAAGTTTTTTCTATGTCCTTTGTTTGATTCGTGAAGGGGCAGCAGCGCCCTATCGGGCAACTGCTGTCCTTAGCATTTAGAGATATTACTCCTCACCCTCGATATTGATGTCACCATCACTGCTGGAAGTCCAAGGAGTGATGTTAGTATTGGTAGAAGCATCGCCATCCTTGTACAGAGTTACAACAATGTTGTAGCTTTCACCAGCCTTGAAGGCAGCATTACCTGTACGAGAAATGGTCTTTGTAACAGAACCATCAATCTCACTGTAAACAGAAGTGCTGGTCTTCTTCCAACGCTTGTAGGTCACTGTCATCTCATAGCCTGGTGCACCAGGAGCAACAAGCAGGGCCTCACCAACATCAGTCTTCTGACCACTAGCGCCCAAAGTACACTTAAAGTAATTTGTGGTACCAGTTTCCTTTACAAGCTCACCAGCATAACCAGGTGTACCATATACAACGGGAGTTGCAGTAGGATCAGAATCAACAGGAGCTGCAGCGATTTCACGACATCCATCTGTATCGTAACCAATCGACGTCAAGGCATAAGTTTTACCACCAACGATAGTATAATCATTCACAGCACCGGCAGTACTTTCGTCTGGAACAGCTGTCACTGTAGCACTCACATCATTACCACCTGCAGGTGCAGTGGCAACTTCCTCCCAGTGATAAATGGCCTGTGGAGTATATGCTGCCCATGTATAGGTCCAATGAGGGATAACCTCTTCCAGATCTACCAGATTTGCAGCGGCATTAGTTGTTACGTCCAAAACCAAATCTTTTCCAGTTTTTACGCGATAAGCATAACCTGTTACTGATCCTGCAGTATATGTGCCAGGATTGGTCGCATCCTCATTTGCATCCTTGTATGCTGCAACCAGGGCACCAAGAGTTGTCTGAGTGGTGTTAGGAACACCAGTATAGCTATTCTCTGTATTTGCAGGATAAACCACAGTCTCAGCAGCAGCATAGAAGCCATCAGCACCTAATGAATATGCTTGACCATAAGTAGCTACACCAGCAGCAGAAATGGACACTGTGATAAGTTCCGACCAGTCACCCTCCTGCTTCTGGAGCACCGTCTTACCACGACTCTTCAGAGGCATAGCAGCCAGCGTTGTGGGATCTGCCCAGTCTTCAGTAGCACTGTTAAACACAACACCCTGTGCAGAATAGGTGCTACCACTCTTCCAAGCAGCAATGATGTTACCTGTTGACTTAGACTTTACACTAATGCCTGTTACCTTAAATCCGTTGTAGCTAGCGCCAGCGCCTACAGACTTTGCAGCAGCACTAACCTCTTGAGTAGCAGGCTTAACCTGGAAGGTCAGACGGGTCAGCTGGTGCTTGAACTGCAGAGTCGGAGTGACACCACGGCGAGAAGAGTAAGCAGTGTAGATTTGGTCTGCAGTAGCAGTAGAAGCAGCTGTGACTCCTTTTAAAGCATTACCATTCTGCAAATCAGCAAGGTCACCTGCCTCATCGGGAATAGCTGTCAGAATATCCTGCGAACCATCGATGGTGAAAGGAATGGTCACCTCAGTAGCAGTAGCATCGCCAACGCCCACAGGATCACCTGCACCTGCAGTACCTGTACCAGCATCGTCAACACGATAAGCCCAGAAAGAATAAGCACCAGTAGTAGGATAGTAGTTGAACTGTTCCTCAGTACCAATCACATAAGAAGCGGCAGTATGGATACCATCATCAGGTGTGGTCATCACTGCGTTGTTGTAGATGTCAACAGGAGAACCCGCAACAGTCTTCTGAGCAGGATTGAAGGTTCCCTTCTCGAACATGAAGAGGTTGAAGGTCTGGCCAGCCCAAACATTGGTAGCATCAGTTGTTCCACCTACAGTACCAGTACCACGAGTTACGCCCGGGTTCTCAACAGCGATGCTAATGAGAGCCTGATCATTGTCATTGACATTAGGACCTGCGGGAGCCTGAGATGTCAAATCATCACTCGAACAACTTGCGAACAGCCCAGCTGTCAGTGCAAGTGCGAAATAAAACTTTTTGTTCATAAGCTTTAAGTTTTAAAAGTTAATAAAAAGTGAATTAAATAAATATTGTCTCATATATAGTGTTTAAAGTACTATTCAAATTCATCTCCACCGATTTCGATTTCGCCACCTTCTTGCCATCCATCCAGGCTAACTTCTACTTCTGGTGTACGACCACCGAAAATACCCAACTTCACAACATAGCTTTTGCCGGGTAGGAAACAGAATTCTCCCGTCACCTCGTCTCGTGACTCTTCCAATTCAGGCGCCATCAACAGATAATCTGCCTCGACGGAACGATATGAGATGGGATCTGCATTATTCTTTTGCTGATATGCTACTTTCAGATGGAAAGTTGTCTCAGGAGGCAGTATCATATCGCCGCCCAAATGAACGCCAGGATTCTTTGTCCAATCTGTTTTGTCCATATCTTCACTCCAATCAATTTTGTATTTTTCAGGAGTCAGTGGTTGATAAGTTCCTTTTGTACCGTCCTCGTTTATGGAGGGTTCCATGAGAGGTATAAACATCTTGGATTCATCAAAACTAAAGTCCAGTTTGGAAACATCTACCTTTACCACATAAAGTCTACCTTTATAGCGAGCCTCTATCTGTATATCTTTAAACTCAATATCCTTGCAAGACTTGTCGCCAGGATAAGCGTAGAACTTCAGTTGCGTCAGCAAGTGGCGCATATAGATAATCGGATTAACATCGTAATTGGACGAATAAGCACTATAATTACCGATATTCATGATGTGGTTGCGCGTTTCCAACGACAAATCACTATAACCCGGATAGTTATTGCGAAGCATCTCATCGGTAAATCGAATGGAGTGACCCGTCATAATATCCTGAGTGCCATCCAACTCTAAATCATAATAGATGCCTGTTTCGTCGCGATGGGCATTGGTGGCATCAATGTTTACATCATCTATGTGGTAGACATAGAAATTATAGCCAATATCTTGGTGACGAGTGCCATAATAGAGAATGCTGTCCACACGAAGATTCTTGCGTAACATGTGGATGGCTCCCGACTCTATGTCTATGCGAGCAGGCATGCCTAACCACTCGTTGTCGCTGTCGTCAATTAAGCAGTCGGGGTTGTCGTCCTTAGAGTGCTGCTTAAACGATGGGTTATAGGCAAACGGTCCCTGGTCGTCAGGGTTGTCGCGGAAAGCAAAGACATAGAAGCGCGCATCCTTGAAACGAGCCACATTGGCGACATCGTCCAATGGTCCTTGACCACGTGACACATTAGTGATTTGGAAAGATGGCCCTGAAACTGACAGCGAGACCGGCAGTCCTTTACCAGTAGAGCGCCCACTCTCGTCATTGCGTAGAGCATCCGGTATCTCAGGTTCATAATCGATGCCCGGATACGACTCTGACGAACAGCCAAGCATAACCGCTACTGTCATCATCCATAGTGCCATATAGTTCCAAGAATATCTCATTTCTTTCTTATCATCATTAATAAAGTTCGGGCTGGGTGCCGTCATCTGTTTCTACTGGATAGTCAGGATCATCTATCTGCTCCCAACTGCTGAAGCCACCGTCACCATTGCCAGATGCTATTCCCTCAGGATTAAGCTTCATGACGCCAGGAATGTTAAGCACAGCATGATCACACGACTTGGTGGCATATTGCATATTGGAAGAGTATTCTATCAAATTAGCCTGCTTCAGCACATGATATAGATTAACCTTGCCAAAAACCTTGCGAACGACCTCCTCCGTGGTACCATCATCATTAGGACGCTTGAACTTATAGGAGAGCGAGAGTTGCAGGATGCCGGGACCCGTCAGGTCGGTAGGCTTAGAACTGTGCAGAATGCTCAACACATTGATATTGGCATGAACTCTGACCTTGGTATTACTTTCGTCGTCAACAATTGGCGTGCCGCTCTCGTTAATCAGCGTGGTAGTAAATTGCATCTTGTTAGTCTTTTTCAAATACAGATGACCATCAAATAGACTGCACTTACTGGGAATGCCGGAAATCTCACCAACAACGCTCTCAACAACAAAAGGATATTTAGTAACATCCTTCTCAATGTCGAAATTGATATCTATGTTCTGCGTAAGAAGGCGTGGTGCACAGGTGATTGCCATCTCTGCATGGTCAGCCACATCGGTAAGGTCAACCAGACCGACAAAGACAGGAGGATAGTTTGTCTTGATGATATCAAATCCCTGATTGTAATCCAGTCCCAACAGGCTTTCCATATCGATGTTACCATCATCATCGGCATGGTAACGATGAGTATTGTAAACGAACTCTACCTCGTCGTACTGCATCCCCGTTCCGTCGGTTTCCATGTATTTCTGCACATTGGTATAGATATGGTCGTAGAGATGCTTGTCCATACTCATAGCATAGAACTTATACGTTCCATTAGGCAGCTGGAAATGGTCAACCTCTATCGTTTCGGAAGGTGTTTCTGGCTCATCACCACCTTCTTCTTCAGGTTCGAAGGTATCAGGGCTGTCACCGCCATTGTTAGGTTCGGTAGGATCAATCGTATAGTTATTGTCCGTTCTAGGTGCCGGTGGCTCTGGGGGAACGATAGATGGGTCTATCCATCCAACGACATCGTCAGGGGCATTATAGAAATAGTGTCCTCGCAGGTTTTCGGTAGACACCATCATGCCACGCTTGTAATGGTTGATAACACGCACCGCCATTACCGCCATACTGTCTGGCAGAGTAGCTCCATCAGCTACTGACCAATCATAATCGAAGCGAATGTTACCGTTATGGCCGTCATGAGCATCACACAGTTCTGCTTCAGTACATGCTGACATCATATACAGCACGAAGAAGAGGGGCCATATCATCCAGTAGAATTTACTCATGATGTTCGTTCTCCTTTCTCTCCAACGTTGTTTCAGCAGACTTCTTCTCCTGAGGAGTTTGCGTATTTGGTTTGGAATCTTTCGCTTTCTGAATCACAGCACGACGACTGCTTTCAGCAACCTCGTCATAGACCTGCCAGAACTTGCGCAGGATCGACTCACGAGTAGCGCGATAGTGAGCTACACTGTCGCGGATTTGCAGATGGCTGTTGCGAATACTATCTCTACGGGTATCGTAGACGTCATCGACATCACGACGATAGCGATACTTGGCAAGAACTGGAACATGACCTAAGCGGTAGACAAGTCCTACGCGTATCTCATTAACCATTGGCAGGATGGACGCAGGCTTGGTTTCAATAACTGGATAACAATCAGTACGGGCATCGTGGGTATATACTTTGTCCTTATAATAGACCACACCGCCACTGATTCCGAACTCCAAGTCAATAGAATTGCCATTCTCAAAAGCAAACATTGGTTTGACAAGACCATAGGAGACACCGCCCATCAAGGCAGTACCTTGGTGACCATTACCACCAAACAAGAAGGAATATTTACCGTATGATGCAAAAACACCACGATACCAAGTAGTCGTAGGGTGCTTGACTTTGGAACGACGAATAGCTATAGCTTTGTCCCAAAAGTATTTGTGCTTGGCCAAGCCACGTCGACCGATCTGACGGGCACGCCAATACTGCCGACCTTCCAAACGTACTTCGAATAGATTATAAACAAAGTGGTTGGTATAAGTATGACTGGTCTGCCAATTATAACGAACGTTGAAACCAACGGCCCAACGGTTCCAATTGGTATTACGGATGTCAAACTCTGCGCCAAAATTAGGAATCAGTAATGCCCAGTCGACCATATTGGTACGCAGAGCAATACGGTCAAAGATTTCAAGAGTGTCAACGCCCGAACGAATGACGGGCACCATCTGGTTTACAGGAGCGAAACGACGTTTCTTATTATCATTTTTACCCCCCCCCACCTATGGTTGTTTTACTATCTGAGGCAGAAGACACGACAACAGAAGACGCCTTCTTCAAAGGGGAAGAAGAGTCGGCTTGATGTTCTGTGTCCATGACCTGAGCGCTTACCATAGTTATCGGTAATAAGAGTAATACACACAGCCAAATATATCTGAAGGAATCTGAATTCTCCATCAATAAGATAGCTTTAGACTTTATGTTATTAATCCTTTTTTAAGGAAGGACGGCGGCAAAGTTAAGCAAATTTTTATTAACAACAAAGGGTTTGTAGTGTAAAAATTGTTAATATTTGCAAATGCCACATATTTTATCATTGTGTACGCACACCAAAGAGCAAAATACTTATAACATTTTCACAAAACAAACAATGCCCAACGGAGAGAACCGTTGGGCATTGTTTAATATCGTTTTCGGTGGTTATTCTTCAGGGATGACGGGCTTGTACTTGGGTACAAGGGCCTTCATGATGCACCAGCCGACGAGGTAGGCCACGGCACAATAGCAGAAGACAATCATATAGCCGGCAGGCTTGCCTGACTCACCAAAGAAGGTGAAGGCATCGCCCTGAGATTCGGCATAGTCGAAGAGGACACCCGACACCTTATTGATGGCAAAGCTGCACAGTCCGCCAAACATAGTACCGATACCTGTTATCGTGGCTACGGCCGACTTGGGGAACATGTCACCAATGGTGGAATAGAGGTTGGCCGACCATGACTGGTGACCAGCGCCTGCCAGACCGATAATAATGGCGGGAATCCATGGAGATATGCCGGAAAGGGGCTGTGCGAACATGGCAAAGATGGGGAAGAAGGCAAAGATGAGCATGGCACGCATGCGGCCTGCATAGGGATTCATGCCCCACTTCTCTACGAAGAGTTTAGGCAGATAACCACCGTAGATGGACACGATGGTGACGATGAGATAGAGCACAAAGATGAGCATCTTACCGGTCATCGTTGTGACAGGATAGCCCAGAGAGTTGAAGTAGTCAGGAGCCCAGAACAGGAAGAACCACCACACACCGTCGGTCATGAACTTGCCGACAATGAACGACCACGTCTGACGATATTTGAAACAGTCAATCAGCGACAGCTTGTTCTTCTCTTCCTCAGGCTCTTCTGCTGCGATGGTTTCAGCAGCGTTGGCATTGTCTGACTCGATATAGAGCAGTTCGGCGGCATTAACAAATTTGCTTCTTGAAGGGGGCATATAGATGAACAGCCACAAACCTGCCCACACGAAGCCCAGCGCACCGATGATGATGAAAGCCATCTCCCAACCAAAGGCATCAGCCAAGGCAGGAATGCTGAGCGGAGCTATCAAGGCACCGATAGAAGCGCCGGCATTGAAGATAGAGGTGGCGAGGGCACGGTCTTTCTTAGGGAAATACTCAGCGGTTACCTTGATGGCTGCAGGGAAGTTGCCCGACTCACCCATTGCCAGTATCATGCGGCAACCGATGAACAGCCACACGCTGACCGTCATTCCGAAAAGGCCCATCTGCGAGGCTTTGTCCATGGTCTTCAGCACAGCCATGCTGTCGACATCGTTGATCCAACAGGTGGCAATGCCGCATCCGGCATGCAGGCAGGCGCCGACACTCCACAGGATGATGGCCGAGATGTAGCCTTTCTTGGTACCCATCCAGTCGATGAACTTACCGGCAAAAAGGGAGATGACGGCATAGAAGAGGGAGAACACGGCGGTGATAGTACCATAGTCGTCGTTATCCCAATGGAAATCTATCGAGATGTAATTGGTGTTTAACAACGACAGGACCTGGCGGTCCATATAGTTAATGGTAGTAGCCAGGAAGAGCAGGCTACAAATCACCCAACGGAAGTTGGACATCTTTGAGGTTTGAATAGCGTTCATAGTTTATCGATTATTTTTTATTAGTCTTGGAAATATACTTTCTTGACACGGTTGCTGACACCCGTCAGCACCTCATAAGGAATGGTGTCGAGGATGTCGCTAAGCACCGAAGCAGGCAGGTGCTCGCCGAAGATTTCCACGCTATCACCCTCGTGGACATTGGGAATGTCGGTGACGTCAATCATGGCGACATCCATACAGATGTTACCCACATAGGGAGCCTTCTGTCCTTTCACCAAACAATAGCCGGCACCACGACCGAGGTGACGGTTCAATCCGTCAGCATAGCCGATAGGGATGGCGGCGATGAGACTGTCGCGCGTCAAGACGCCACGACGCGAATAGCCCACGGTCTCGTCCTTGGGGACACGACGGAGTTGGAGAATGGTGGTCTTGAGGGTGGAAACAGGGCGAAGGGGAGCCGCAGCAGAGTCGACGGGAGACCCGCCGACCGCGGGAGCAGCGGGAGCGGCGGCACGGGGATCGTAGCCGTAAAGGCCGAGGCCAAGACGACACATATCCATCTGGCGCTCAGGGAAATGCTGGATGGCAGCACTATTATCCATGTGGCGGATAATCTTATGGGGGAAGGCAGCCTGCAGACGGCGGCTGGCCTTGTCGAACTTCTCGAACTGCATAGTGGAGAAGTTGTCGAAGTCATCACTGTCGGAACCGACGAAATGACTGAAGACGGAACGCGGTATGATGGCGTTCTGGCTCTTCAGACGGCGGATAACCTCGTCAATATCCTTCTCAGGGTCGAAGCCAAGGCGGTGCATACCCGTATCGAGTTTGATGTGTACGGGCCAACCCGTAATACCTTGTTGCTCAGCGGCACGGATGAGGGCATCCATCAGACGGAACGAATAGACCTCTGGCTCGAGATCGTAGTCGAACATCGTCTTGAAGGCCGTCATCTCCGGGTTCATAATCATAATGTTCTGCGTAATGCCGTTGCGACGCAGTGTGACGCCCTCGTCAGCAACAGCCACTGCGAGGTAGTCGACACGGTGGTCCTGCAGAGTCTTGGCAACCTCCACGGCACCAGCGCCATAGGCATCGGCCTTGACCATGCAGACCAGTTTGGTCTCCGGCTTCAAGAAGGAGCGATAGTAGTTGAGGTTGTCGACCAGTGCATTGAGGTTAACCTCCAGAATGGTCTCGTGGACCTTCTGCTCCAGCTGTTCCGTGATACGGTCGAAGCCGAAAGCACGAGCGCCCTTGACGAGGATGACCTCGTCA
The DNA here is from genome assembly GCA_900313235.1 of uncultured Prevotellaceae bacterium. GTDB lineage: Bacteria > Bacteroidota > Bacteroidia > Bacteroidales > Bacteroidaceae > Prevotella. Next base: position 40,247 of record OMQN01000005.1, read on the forward strand.
TGCAGCTGGCGGAAAGCATCGCTGGCAAGGAAGGCATCGGTGGTGGGGAAGAAGAACACACCAGCGGCAAAACCGCTGGACACACTACCCGCCGGAGAAACGGCGGGAGTAGTGGATGCAGCGCTGGCGGGCAAACCGCCAGCCACAGGCACAACGGCAGCTGAGAGGGCGGCAGTGATGCGGGGGCCAATGGCGATGAGCTTGGTGATGCCGCGCTTCAGGCAGAGTGCAAGCACCTCCGCATAGAGGTCGGCATCGTCACGGCCAGTCTGGTAGATATCGCTGAGGATAAGCGTGCGGTTATCAGTAGGAAGCCCCTTGACCGCATGCGTGCGGCGCGCCATGAAGTCAAGGGCGATATCGAGGGAGTTGATGTCGCTATTGTACGAGTCGTTGATGAGCAGGCAGCCATGCTGACCTTCCTTGACTTCCAGACGCATCGCTACTGGTTCAAGGTGGGCCATGCGCTCAGCCAATTGCTCGGGAGTAATGCCGAGGTGAAGCGCTACTGCCGCACAGGCGAAGGAGCACTGCAGAGATGCCTCGTCGAAGAAAGGCAGCTGATAGTTCGCGCGCGTTCCTTTATATATATAGCTAATACTTGTATGACTAGTATCACTAGTGGGACTCGTTACTGACTCTATATAGAACGGTGCCGACTGGTTGTCGCGGCTCCAGCCAATCTTCTCGCCTTTGAAGCCGGAACGGCGGATACAACGGCTGATGATGTCGTCGTCGCTATTGTAGGCAAGGACCTTGGCATGGCTGAAGAGTTGCATCTTCTCCGTACACTTCTCCTCCATGGTACGGAAGTTTTCCTGGTGGGCGGCACCGAGCGATGTAAGTACACCGATGGTAGGCTGGATGATGTCGCAGAGCGACGCCATCTCGTCGGGTTGGCTGATGCCAGCCTCAAAAAGGCCCACCTGCGTATGTTCGTTGAGCAGCCAGACAGAGAGGGGGACACCAATCTGTGAGTTGTAGCTCTTGGGCGAGCGTGTCACGGTCATGGATGGCGACAGCAGCTGATAGAGCCACTCTTTGACCATCGTCTTACCATTAGAACCCGTGATGCCCACGATGGGGATGTTGAACTCGTCGCGGTGGCGCTCTGCCAAGCGCTGAAGGGCCTCCAGGGGCGAGGGGACGACGAGGAAGTTACAAGCCCCCTCCATTCTCTCCCAAATAGGGGCGGCATCAGCAGCAACAACGAAGTTGCGGACGCCACGGCGGTAGAGGTCGGCAATATAGCGATGGCCGTCGTTGCGGGTTGTTTTCAAGGCGAAAAACAGTGTCTCTTCGGGGAAACAAAGGGAGCGGCTGTCGGTAAGCAGCCAACTAATCTGTGCATCAGCGGTGCCGATGCGGCGTGCTCCAAGGAGCGTGGTTATTTTTTCAATTGTGTATGTCATAGTCGTTATGATTGAGAGCCGGAGTCACAGGGGACAAGGGCTGCGGGATATTTCTGACAGAAGGCAGCAAGGCGCTGCTGTGTCTGTTCATGGAAAGTGCGATACTCTGGCGAGTCCGCATGGAAGGGTTTGTGTGCCAGGGCCTGCTTGAGAGGGTGCCAGTCGGCAAGAAAGTCTTTGGCGGCTGGCGAGAAGTAGCTGTCGACCAGGCGCTCCCAGATGTAGTCCACAGCCTGTGCAGAGGGGTGCAGCATGTCGGGGGCATAGAAGCGGTAGTCGCGGAGTTCGTCGAGGACGAGTTCGTAGGCAGGAAAATAATGAAGGCTGACGGATGATGTCTGGTGGATGAGTTTATCGATAGCGAGCAGCAAGGTTGCCTTCGACAACTGTGAGCCGTGGTAACCGTATTTGCGATAACGGATGGGGCTGACGGTCAGTACAACATGTACGTCGGGATAGATACTGCGAAGGAGGTCTACCGATTGGCGAAGGTAGTCGGCACACTCATCCACGGAGAGTACTTCTTCCTGAAAGAGATGCTGGGGGCGCTTCTCACAGTTGTCGACGATTTCGCCAGTTGCCTTGAGACGGTAAACATGGTTGGTGCCGAGGGTAAGGAAGGCGACACGGGGAGTCACTGGAGAAGTGGCGGCCAGGCGCTGAATGGTATGGAGAATGCTGGCAGGGTTATACATGACACCATAGGGATTGACGGTGGCGGGGAAGGCCTCGTCGCGGAAGCGCTGGCCTACGGCATCGGCAAAACAAGAACCCACGAAGAGAATCTCTTCGCAGGGCTCTATATGGAATGGAGGCTCATGGATGACTACCTGTGTGCGGAACTCCATCACTTAACTTGATAAAAGCGGCGGTTGAGTCCCAGACGCATGGTGCTCTTCCCCCCTGTCTTGATATGATCCATCACAATGCTGAAATCTACGGGTTCTCGTACGGCCATCAGCAGGAGTGTCTCTTCCGAGGGTTCATCACCGAAGATGAACGGTTCCTTCTTGAAGGACACCGTACTCATGGCTGGTACCAGCAGGTGTGCACATGTTGCCGCGGCATCCATGGGCAGCACGAGGTACTTGTTACCTTGGCGGTCGATATCCAGCAGATTCATATACAGCAGTTCTGTGGTCTGGTTGGTGACACGCAGATAGCAGCTGGTATTCGGTGCGATATGTTCTTCGAGCGGCAGACCTGTAGCACAGTCAATGAGTTCAAACTCCACGTCGTAATCGGTATCGACATCGGCGTCGGGATCAACGAGTGTGCTTTCTACTGACTTATCGGCGGGGAGTCCCTCGATGGCGAAATGGCGGCCCAGCTGATTGAGAAGCAGGGAGTCGTTAGACGACGAGCGATAGGCCGTAGCAGTAGCCTGCATATAGGTATTGGGGTGCGACATCTTCTCACTATCATCAGAGAACAGCTGCTTGATGACGTAGCTGAGGTACTGTTTAGAGAGATTCTTGGTATTACCCTTCAGACCTTTGATGAGGTTGGCCACGGTGTTGGTACCGACAGAAGTAAATGAGTACATCTTAGCATTCTTCTCGTCAATGACCGTCACGGCGCTCTCCTCGCCTATCTGCACCTTGGCATCTGCCGACAGCACCTTGCGGGCTTTCAGAGGCACCATGGTCTTGCCATTATACCAACGGGCTGATCCCACCACAGAATATACCGTATAGGACTGTGCTACCAGCGTCAATGGCATGAGTGCCAGCAGCAGAAGGATGATTCTATTTCTCATAGGTAAAGATGTTAAAGTGTTCGATACCACTAGGATTCATAAATACTGGTGTTTGCTTGAATTCGGTAGTGCGACGTACGGCATCATAGAGGTACGTGTCAAGGGTACGTGTCGAGAGACCCTCGTCGCCTTCCTTGCGAGCGGCACCGTTGAACGCTTCTACCAATGCCTTGGTGAAAGCGCCATTACCCCATGTGGGGTCTTCCTTCGACTTGGTGTCACCGGCACTGGAAGCATAGAACAGCATGCCATTCTTGGAACGGCGCAGTTGTTCAACGAAATGTTCAGCAGCTGCCGAGCGGTTACCCTCCAAGAGACCAGCAGAGTAGCAGGCATCGGCAAAGACGACAAACTTAGAGTTGATCTTCTCAGCAGCATCCTTGAAGTCGGTAGCGCTGAAGCACTCGTAGGTGCGCTTGGTGCTTCCGCCATAGGGCATGAAGAAGAAACGGTCGCGCTCGTCACGATAGCCATGACCGGCGAAGAAGAACATACACAAGTCGTTAGGACGTGCCTCCTGACCCATCCATTCCATGGCCTCGAAGATGTCACCACGCGTGGCCTCCTGGTCGCAGAGCAACTTCACCTCTACCTCAGTGAAAGGATGGCCCTTCTTGGAGCGTAGCACATTGGCAAAGTCGTTGGCATCCTTGACGGTCATCTTCAGCGGGAGCAGTTTCTCGTCCTTATAATCTCCCACTCCTACTACCACGGCGAAGAGACGTGGCAGGTCGACCTCTTGTACATTCTCACGGATGAGACGAATTGCTGCGGGTATACTGTTGCCCTTCTCGTTCTGGGCAAAGAGCATGACGGTACAGTCGCGGTTGGGTACGTCGACTTCTATCATGTCAGCCTGTTTGACGGCACGACTGTCGGGCTGGCGGACACCGTCGACCATGACAGTAATCTTGGTAGAGCTCTCCAAGCCCTGTGCCAGCAATTGGTATTTCACCTTGATTACATCGGTATGAAACAGCGACTGGTCCTCAGGATAGAGGATGCGCACCACAGGGGCGCCATTGGTCATCGTCATTTCCTCCTCTATCTGGTCCTGCGAATTACCTCCAGCCGATGGTGCAGGAGCAGTCGCTGCAATGGTCATATCTCCAGAAGGAACACCTTCGGGAGTGGTGGCAGGAGCAGTTGGCTCGGGTACCTCGGTACCGTCCTGCTTAAGAGTGAGGGCTTCAAGAGGTACATCCCAATGGGTAGTAGCTGTGGGCGGCAAGTTGCGCTGTATTTCGGACTCTTTAGGAAGCACTACCAAGGACTTCTTGCGCTGAGCCTGTTGGGCTATCTGCAATTTGAGTTGGCGTAACTTCTCCAGGCGGATAACTTCCAAGCTGTCAGCAATCATCATAGAGTCGATGGTGGCTATCATGTGTTTGTTGAGGATACCTGTAGTGGTCAGGCTATCCATCAGTGCCTTATTAAGGGAGTCGAGTTGTTCGGCACGAGAGAGTTTGACGAGGTCAATGAGTTTCACCAAGCTATCGGGGCGCTCGGCAGGAGGCAGAATGGTAGTGGAGTAACCGATTGGCGGGTCGGCGACAGCTACGGAAGCATTTGCTGGAGCAGTAGCTGGGGCGCTTGCAGGCAACCCGCTGACCGCAGGTGCGGCAGGAACAGCGGAAGAGGCGGCGAAAGCAACGGGAGTCGCTGCAGGATCCGCTGCTGTTGGAGCCTTGGCGATAATCTTGGTGGGGCGCTCGATTTCGGGCACGAGGACGACATCCTTACCGTCGGACATGTCGCGCCAACGCTTGGCCTCCACACTGTCAGCCTCAACGAGGACACCCTTCGAATACAGTTCTGCCAACTTGCGCTGTGCAGGAACATAGCCTCGTAGTGCCGAAGCCTTCATGTACATCAGTGCCTGATCGTAATTGACAGGCAGGCCGTCACCATTCATATAGCAGGTAGCCAGCCCGTATTCTGCCTTGGCATGGCGCTGGCGCGCAGCACGCTTGAACCACATGGATGCAGAGCTGTAGTCTTTCGACCCGTTCTCACCCAGATAATACATCTTTCCTACAAGGAACTGTGCCTCAGCGAGTCCTTTATTGGCTGCCTGCGTATACAGCTCGAGTGCAGCATCCATCTGACCTGCCTCATACTTCGTGTTAGCTTCGTTAAGCAGTTCCTGAGCAGTCTGTGCCACTGCCATGACCGTCATCAGGGTCATCAACAGCATGACGAATACTCTTCTTTTCATAGTCATCATCTCCTTCTTTTTAAGTTATTCTTCCTCATTTTCACCCTCCAGATATAAGGAGTGTTTGAAAATCTTCCAATGACACTTGTTGTACATTATTCGAGCACTATCCTCGTAGAGTGATCGCGCCGTCTCGATGAGAGCGATACCTGCCAAGGGGTATAGCAGGTTGATATTGCAATGCAAATACATAAAGCTCAAGAATGCGACCCACACCAACAATGCTGCCATCAAGAAGTAGTAGCCGCTGATGATGTAGCTGTCGACCTTCGGCCACAGGCGGGGTACCCAATAGTTAACCCAGGACGAGAAATAGCACACGATGAACGCCAGCAGGATGCTGAACCATACAGGCATATCCTTGATATTACGGTTCTGGATATACGACAACATGGAGAATGCCTGCAGTTTCATCCCCGGCATCTTACCCATCGGTGTGAAGTGTGCATCTTCCTCGTTGGAGTAGGTTCCCAGCAGAACAATCTTGTCTTTCAGCAGGTTAGCATATTTCTTGACATCCTTGAAACTGATAACAGGAAAATCAGTATCGCCATAGACGATGAGGCGTTCATTAATGTCCTGCTCATGTGGTTTCTCGCCAGTATACATACAAGCTGTCTGGTATGCCAGCGAGTACATCGTCTTGTCCTTATACTTCTGAGCAAGTGTATATTCGCGAATGATACCTCCCTCATGGTCCTGCAACACATTGCCATAGGCAAACTGATAGTTGCCCATAGGAGCAAAGAATGAAGTGATGAGCGTTCCGAAGTTGTTATTCTCCTCGTCATAGTCCACCAGTTTGCTGGAGAAGACGATAGGCACCTGAGCCTCGTCGATGGCAGACATCAGCATGGCATTGGCCAGCACGTCGTCGCCCTCCTTGTAGAAAATCAAGTCGACAGACAACACGCGTGGCTTGCAAGCCGCTATTTGCTGGATGACCTGTCCGATTTCCCCACGGTCGCGCAGTTCTACCATGTCGACCATGACGATATCGTTGTTCAACTCGATATCATCGCTACGGTTCATCTCGTAATAGACATCCGTCATGTGGAAATTCTCGAAAGCCTGTTCTACGGGATTGAACATAGAGAGGTTAACAGACACCAATCCTATGATTGCTGCCAGCAATGCTGTCATCAGACAGACCCCTACATGATCCCAATGCCAGAATTTCCAGTCTTTTTTCATTCTGTAGGCTATCTATTACGCTGCAAAGATACATAATTTATATCAACTATGCAAAAAAGAAGGCCACAGATTACAAAAAATTGATAATTCTTGACAGCGACTACAGGCTTACGCCTGTTTTCCCATTATTGGCGCGGAGCCGGCTGACGACGACGGTGCTGGTAAGCAGTCCATGCCAGCGCTATCAGGATGAGTAGCAGCAGGATATAGGCCCCATAGGCAATGCTCTCCGTACGGTCTATGCTCTTGGGGAAGAAACTGAGCACCACCTCATGTTTGCCGGGTGTCACCTGCAGGGCACGCAACACATAGTTGACACGTCCCAGCGGCTGTTCTACGCCATCGACGGTGGCAACCCATCCTGGGTAGTAGATTTCGGAGAACACCACTACTCCACCCTTCCCAGAGTTGACCTCGTAGGTCAGTTTGTTAGGTTCGTAGGCCGTAATGGTCACCAGACTCAGCGTATCCTGTTCTACTGCCTGCCCCAGCTGTTCCTCGAATTTCTTGTCAGCGACAGCCTCATGGCGTAGCGGCAGGCGTCCTACCATGTCGATTTCCTCATTGGCATTATCGACATAGTGTATACGGTCGACAAACCACGCATTACCATAGGTATAGGGATTGGCCAGCGGCACTGTCTGTCCACCCTGCAACGGCAGGATGAAGTATTTGGTATTAAGCATGTTAAGCACAGGATAGATGCTGTCGCCATTAACCTGTGTCATATCGCCGCCAGCCTCGCTAACAGCCTGGAAGACGCGGTTCATCTCCGGTGAGATGTGTGCGTCGATGAGTTCCTGATAGCGGCGCAGTTTAGCGGCATGGTAGCCACCAATACTCTTCAGGTAGTAGCTTGTCTCGTTCTCATTGAATGTCGACGTCGCCAGATTCAACACACGATAGTCTAACGACTTATCCTGCAGGATATGGTCAATGGCAGCCGACTTCGGCATGGGTTCCTCGCGGACTGTCTTCGAGACGAACATTTCGTCGTTAAGATAGCGTTTGTTGACCTGCCACATATCAACCAGACAGAGTACAGTCAGTGCGACTGTCAGCCACTGGGCACGCATCTTTCCATAACGGAAAAGCAGTAAACAGGCCGTACCGATGACGATGATCCAGAACGAGCGCCAACAGTCGGCAGTGAATACTGCCACACGCATCTCCGTCAGGTTATTGACCAATGGTGTCAGCTGATCGGCAGGAATCTGCTTCATCGCCTGCATCTCGTTATAGCTGATAAAGTCGGGGAAGAACGTCTGCGGCATCAAGGCAAAGAGCAGGGCGACACCACCTGTCAGGGCGAAGGAGACTAGAAGTGGCCATTGACCTTTCGCCGTTAGCTTTTGACCATCGGCAGATTGCCAACTGCTAATAACTTCCTTCAGTGCCAGCATGGCCAACAAGGGAATGGTAAACTCGGCAATAACCAGGATGGAGGCCACCGTTCGGAACTTCGCATACATCGGTATATAGTCGAGGAAGAAGTCCGTGAATGGCATGAAGTTACGGCCCCACGAGAGAAGTACCGACAGGATGGTAACGGCCAAAAGAGCCCACTTCAGCGGTCCTTTGACGACAAACAGTCCCAGCACGAAAAGCATAAGCACGAAGGCGCCGACATATACCGGTCCTGCCGTCATGGGCTGGTTGCCCCAATACTGCCCCAGCTGCTGGTAGATGCCCGAATAGTATTCGTCAGCATGTTTCATGGCCGTCTTGCTCTGCGACAGGGGTACACTGGCGCCACCCTTGGCATTGGGCACCAGCAGTGTCCATGTCTCATCGATGCCATAGCTCCACTGGGTGATATAGTCACGATCCAGCCCACTGCTGGTCTGGTTGGCACTGTTTTCCTTGACCAGTTCACTCTTGCCACGCATCGATTCCTGACCATAGAGCCATGTATGATAGAGGTTTGAGAGATTCAGACAGACACCAATAGCGCCACCCGCCAGACACGCTGCCGTAGCCTTCGCCAGGTGTTTATACTGTTTCTTGCGCAGTCCGTCAATGCAGAAGGCGATAACCATCGCCAGCACGATGAACAGGTAGTAATAGGTCATCTGCACGTGGTTCGCCAGCACCTCCAAAGCAGCAAAGAACGCTGTGACAAGCATGCCCCACAGGTATTTTCCCCTATACGCCAGCACCACGCCCGCAATCATTGGCGGCAAATATGCCAGCGCCATCACCTTCCAGATATGACCGGCAGCAATGATGATGAAGAAATAGCTGCTGAATGCCCATATCACAGCACCCAAAGCAGCCAGATAGACGCGGAAGTCGAAGGCACGCAACAGGATATAGAAGCCCAGCAGGTATACGAAGACATACCACACATTCTCGGGCAGTCCGAGGTGATAGACGGTCTCCACCTTCGACAGCAGTGTCGTACTCGGATACGACGGTGACATCTGGTAGGTTGGCATGCCTCCGAACAAGGCGTTCGTCCAGCGTGTACGTTCTCCTGTACGCTGTTGGTACTCCACAGCCTCCTGTCCTGCACCACGTCCTGCCGACGAGTCATGGCGATATAGCACACGTCCCTCGATGTCAGCGGGGAAAAAGTAGGCAAATGATATCACTACGAATAACAAGACGACTACCACGTCAGGCAGCCACAGCTTCCAATTTTTCATACTTTCTCTCATTTTGTTTGCAAAGTTACAAAAAAGTTTTGTAACTTTGCACAAAAACAATCAAAACATATGAAAATAGGAATTATCGTAGCCATGGACAAGGAGCTGCAACAGTTGCAGCAAGTGTTCAAAAACAGTGATATACTAGTAGAGAAGTGTGGTATCGGCAAGGTCAATGCAGCCTTAGGTGCTCAACGGATGATCAATGAGTTTCACCCCGACTGCATCATCAGCAGTGGTTGTGCGGGCGGCAATGGTGACGACATCAACGTCCAGGATGTTGTAGTCAGCAAAGAACTCTGCTACCACGACGTCTATTGTGGCAAAGCCATTGACGACACCACGATTTACGGACAGGTGCAAGGTCTGCCCGCCCGCTATCAAGCTGACCCGTATTTGCTCAGCAAAGCCATCAGCCTTCAGCCAACAGACATCGCGCTCCATCCTGGACTCATCGTCACGGGTGACTGGTTTGTAGACTCCAAGGATAAGATGCGCGAAATTGTCGGTCACTTCCCCGAAGCCAAGGCCATCGACATGGAGTCGTGTGCCATTGCCCAGACCTGCTATATCAACAAGGTGCCATTCATCTCGTTCCGTGTCATCAGCGATGTTCCACTGAGAGATACTAACGCCTCACAGTACCACAACTTCTGGGATACCATTGCTGAGCACTCGTTCCAAGTCACAAAAACATTTGTAGAGTCATTATAAGAAAAATCCTCGCCGTTACTGGCGAGGATTTTCTGTTATTGTTTTGCAGCCTTTTTGCGCTGGTCGTGGTCAAGGATGATCTTGCGCATGCGCATCGACTTAGGAGTCACCTCCACCAGTTCGTCTTCCTTGATATACTCCAGGCACTCCTCCAACGACATCACCACCTTCGGAATGATGCGTGCCTTGTCGTCGGTACCAGAAGCACGGACGTTGGTCAGCTGTTTGGCCTTGCAGACGTTGACGACGAGGTCATTGTCGTGCACATGTTCACCGACCACCTGTCCCATATAGACATCCTCACCGGGATCGATGAAGAACTTACCTCGGTCTTGCAGCTTGTCGATAGCGTAAGCAAAGGCATTACCTGTCTCCAGGGCAATCATCGAACCATTCACACGGCGCTCTATCTCTCCCTTATATGGCTGGTACTCCTTGAAGCGGTGTGCCATGATAGCCTCACCCTGAGAAGCGGTGAGTACATTGGTACGCAGACCGATGATACCGCGTGAGGGGATGTTAAACTCGATATTGGTACGCTCACCCTGAGACTCCATGCTGGTCATCTCGCCCTTGCGGCGGGTCACCATGTCAATCATCTTTGAAGCGAACTCCTCAGGAACGTTGATGGTGAGTTCTTCGATAGGCTCACACTTCTGACCATCAATCTCCTTATAGATTACCTGCGGCTGACCAACCTGCAACTCATAGCCCTCACGACGCATGGTCTCGATGAGTACGGAGAGGTGCAGCACGCCACGTCCCGAAACAATCCAACGGTCGGTAGAGTCCTCGAAAGGTTCTACGCGCAGCGCCAGGTTCTTCTCCAACTCTTTCTCCAGACGGTCGTTGATGTGACGAGAGGTAACAAACTTACCCTCCTTACCAAAGAATGGCGAGTCGTTAATCATAAAAAGCATCGACATCGTCGGCTCGTCAATGGCGATAGGTGGCAGTGGTTCCGGATTCTCTATGTCGCAGATGGTGTCGCCAATCTCAAACTTCTCCAGACCGATGACAGCGCAGATGTCGCCACATTCTACTTCGTCAGTACGCTGGTGGCCCATACCGTCAAAGGTGTGCAGCTCCTTGATTTTGGTCTTCTCCATCGAACCGTCACGGTGAGCGATGGTCACCTGCTGACCGTCTTTCAGTGTGCCACGATGTACACGACCCACGGCGATACGACCCGTATATGAGCTATAGTCAAGAGAGGTAATGAGCATCTGTGGGGTTCCTTCCAACTGTGCAGGAGCCGGGATGACCTCGATAATCTTATCCAACAGATAGGTGATATCAGTGGTGGGCTTGTTATAGTCCTCACCCATCCAGCCATTTTTGGCAGAGCCATAGACTACGGGGAAGTCCAGCTGGTCCTCGGTAGCTCCCAGTGAGAACATCAAGTCGAACACCATCTCATAGACTTCTTCAGGACGACAGTTGGGCTTGTCGACTTTGTTGACGACCACGATGGGTTTCAAGCCAATCTGTAAGGCCTTCTGCAACACGAAACGCGTCTGGGGCATCGGACCTTCAAAGGCGTCGACGAGCAGCAGACAGCCGTCTGCCATGTTGAGCACACGCTCTACTTCACCACCGAAGTCAGAGTGTCCCGGGGTGTCAATAATATTAATCTTTGTTCCTTTCCAGTTGATGCTGACATTCTTTGAGAGAATAGTGATGCCGCGCTCACGCTCCAAGTCGTTAGCGTCCAACACCTGATTGCTGAGATTCTGTCCCTCACGGAACAGGTTGCCAGCGAGCATCATCTTGTCCACGAGCGTAGTCTTGCCGTGGTCTACGTGTGCGATAATCGCAATGTTTCTGATATCCTGCATATATAAATTACGTAATTTCGGGTGCAAAGGTACACATTTTCTGCGAAATATTTGCTGGTTTTGCAAAAAAGTTGTACCTTTGCAGCCGCATTTGACGATGTACCCCGCCAATGATGAGGGTGGAAGGCATCTGAAAGATGTATATTATTAACAATTTAATCATCAAAAGACATGTATTTAGATCAAGCTAAGAAGGCTGAGATTTTCGGCCAGTATGGCAAGGACGCTAAGGACACCGGTTCTGTAGAGAGCCAGGTTGCTCTGTTCACCTATCGTATTCAGCACCTCACCGAGCACTTGAAGAAGAACCACAAGGACTTCGGCACTGCTCGTTCACTGACCAAGATGGTAGGTCGTCGTCGTAAGCTCTTGAAGTATCTTTACAACAAGGACATCAATCGTTATCGTGAACTCATCAAGGCTCTTGGCCTGCGTAAGTAATACGACACAACGAGAAACAATAAAGCCCTGCAGTTGCAGGGCTTTATTGTTTTTTTCTATTTCTCCTCTTCCTCCTTACATCTTACCTCTTCCATCACACATCTTCCTTCTTACCTCCTCCAACGGTTTCATTACGAAGTCGCGCTGATGCATCAGTGGATGCGGTATCTTCAGGTCTGGTTCGTCGACCGTCAGGTCGTCATAGAGCAGGATATCGATGTCGATTATCCTGTCGGCATAACCGACAGAGTCACTCTTGTGCGTACGTCCCATGTCGCGCTCTATCTGCTGCGTCAGTAGCAGCACCTCACGAGGTGTCTTCTCCGTCTTACAACAGATGACGGCATTCAGGAACGTATGGTCTGACTCAAAGCCCCACGGTTCTGTCTCGAGGAATGACGACTGACACACCACCTGTCCGACCCTTTCGCTGATGCGACTGATGGCATCATTCAGATGCTGCACCTTGTCACCAAGATTCGTTCCCAAGCCAAGATACACCTCATGCTGCATGTCAGAAACCCCTCCCCCATGGGAGGGGTTAGGGGCCGGTTTGTTAATCATCGACAATCAGCATGGCGTCTCCATAGCAGCCGAACTTATAGCCGTTCTGTACCGCCATGTCGTAAGCCTTCATCACGAGGTCGTAACCGCCAAAGGCAGCGGTAGCCATCACCATGGTTGACTCAGAATGATAGAAGTTGGTTATCATGGCGTCAGCCAGTCCGAAGTCATATGGAGGGAAGATGAACTTGTTGGTCCATCCGTTAAACTCCTTCAGCATACCGTCAGTACCCACAGCCGTCTCAGTGGCACGCATGGTGCTGATACCTACAGCACAGACGTGATGTCCCTCATTCTTGGCTTTGTTAACGGTCTCGCAAGCTTCCGGTGTCACCACCATCTGCTCAGAACTCATCTTATGCTTGGTGAGGTCCTCTACCTCGATAGGATCGAAGCAGCCCAGGCCACAGTGTACCGTGACGAACGAGAAGTTGATGCCGCGAATCTCCATACGCTTCATCAGCTCACGGCTGAAGTGCAGACCTGAGGCAGGAGCAGTAACAGCACCCTCATGCTTGGCATAGATAGTCTGGAAGTTCTCCATATCATCGGGTGTCGCTTCGCGCTTGTCGACGATATAGCGGGGCAGCGGTGCCGAACCCAGGGCATACAATTCCCTTTTGAACTCGTCGTGCGGACAGTCATAGAGGAAGCGCAGCGTGCGACCACGACTGGTAGTGTTGTCAATTACCTCAGCAACCATAGGACCTTCCTCGTCAAAGAACAGTTTATTACCGATACGGATCTTACGGGCAGGTTCTACCAGCACATCCCACAGGCGCAGCTCCTCGTTGAGTTCACGCAGCAGGAACACCTCAATCTTCGCGTCAGTCTTCTCCTTGGTACCGAAAAGACGGGCAGGAAACACCTTTGTATCGTTGAACACAAAGACGTCGCCCTCATCGAAGTAGTCGATGATATTCTTGAAGGTCAGGAAGTTTGTGGTATCATTGCCGTCAGCATCCTTCTCAAACATGTCAACGGTCTGACTCTTACGATGCACCACCATCAGGCGGCACTCGTCACGATGATACACCTTCTCCACGCTACCATCCTCGTTCTCAAAGACGCGATGGGGAGGCTCCAGGGCTATCTGGTCCTCAGGCAACTTGAATTTGAATTGTGATAACTTCATGAATATATTTCGTTATTCGTTATTACAAGATTATGTTATATCGTTATTACGAGCGTTCTATTTCAATATTTTCCAGCCACTGGGGGAAGTCATCGATGGTAATGCAGTCCTCCATGCGGATGCCGCCCAGGCGGGTACGGCACAGCGCCGTCAGATAGGCACCGCTCTGCAGCGCCCTGCCGATGTCGCGCGCCAACGAACGGATGTAGGTACCTTTGCCACATACTACGCGGATGCTCATCTGCATCGTCTCAGCATTGAAGTCGGTGAGTTCTATCTCGTCGATATGCACCGTCTTAGCAGACAATGCCACCTCCTTACCCTTACGCATCAGGTCGTAGGCACGGTCGCCACCAATCTTACATGCAGAGTATTCGGGTGGAACCTGCTGGATGTCTCCAACGAAACCGGCAAGTACCTGATCTATCTGTTCACGGGTGATGTGCGCCGTAGGATAGGTGGCATCCACCTCGTGCTCCATATCGTAGCTGGGTGTCGTGGCCCCCAACTGCAGAGTGGCGGTATACTCCTTGTCGTGCAACTGCAGGCTCTCTATCTCTTTGGTCTTCTTACCTGTACATAGTATCAGCACCCCTGTGGCCAGTGGGTCGAGTGTACCGGCATGTCCAATCTTCACACGCTTGACGCCCACCTTTTTAGACACACGCGTGCGCACGAAAGCCAGCGCACCGAATGACGTCATGCGGTAGGGCTTGTTGATGTAGATATATTCGCCTGCTGTGAAGTTCATTAGTCAACCATTGAGAGTGAATGCCCTGTAAGCAACAATATGATGATGATACTACCTACAACAATACGGTAGATTCCAAAAAAGCGAAAGCCGTACTTGGTAAGATAGTCCACAAACCACTTCATTGCCAACAGTGCTACCACAAAAGCGATGGCACTGCCCAGAAGCAGCATGGCAATATTATGACTGGTAGCCCAGGACGTATCTTCTTTCAGTAGGTCGAGCAAGTCGAGCAGCGTAGCACCAGCCATCGTCGGTACTGCTAAGAAAAACGAGAACTTGGCAGCACGTCTACGAGTAAGTCCCTGTGTCATACCTCCTACAATGGTAGCCATCGAGCGCGACACACCAGGTATCACGGAAAGACACTGGTAGAGACCAATCTTAAAAGCGCGGTGCTCATCTACCTTGTTTTCCTCACTTCCCTTATTAAACAACTTATCACAAAAAAGCATGAACACGCCACCAAGCACCAACATGACAGCTACCACCTCAACACTGTCGAGCAGCCAGTCAAGCAAACCAGATTTCTTAGCGAGCAGACCTATTACCACTGCAGGCAGCACACCGATGAAGAGTATCCAGTAGAAGTAGTACTTGTGTTTCAACTTCTGAAAGAGCGAACTACCCTCAGGAGCTGGTGTTTGGTCGAAGCGGAAGAAGCGATTCCAATAAAGGCACACCACCGACAAGATGGCACCGAACTGTATAATGAATGTAAAGGCATGGACAAAGGGGTCTCCCTGAGGCACACCTAACAGATTCTGAGCAATAACCATGTGCCCTGTTGAGGACACCGGCAAGAATTCTGTCAATCCTTCGATGATTGCTATAATAATTGTCTGAATCCAATCCATAGTTTACTCTTTCGGACGATACACCACCGCACAAATCATTGACACGAAGCCTGCCAGACATACCAGCGGAGCCAGCTTAATGCGGCGAGGACTGAAAATGTCTGGGTTGTAAGCAGTCTCTGTCGAGCCACTGCCACTCATCAGCAGGAATCCCAACACCACTACCGCCATGCCTACTGCCAGCAGGATGTAGTTCATTTTACTGAATGCGAAATCTTTCTTCTCCATAACTATCAACTTTCAACTATCAAATCTTATACAACTCCTGTGCCTTCATCTTCAGGAACTTATTGACTGCCAGAAAGGCGCATAGAGCCGTGATGACAATGCCAAACAAAAGGACGGCAGCAGCAGTCAGGGCCAACACCTCCCATGTCACGATCTCCACAATACCCGGCTGTGTCAGATAGAGGCCGTAGACGCCTGCGCCTAACACTGCAATGGCCAGGACAGCAGCAATGACGCCCACCATCACTGCTTGTTTGAGAAACGGTCTGCGGATGAATCCCCACGAGGCTCCCACCAGTTTCATGGTGTGTATAACAAAGCGGTTGGCATAGACGCTCAGACGCACCGTATTGCTAATCAGCGAGAACGACACGAAGGTCAGCAGCAGGGCCAACACCAGCAAGACGATGCTCACCCTGCTGAGGTTTACGTTCACCCTGTCCATCAAGTCCTCCATATATGCCAGGTCACTGACGCGCTTGTCTTTCTTCAGTTCCTTGACAATCCACTTCAGCGAGTCGCGACAGGCATAGTCAGCCTTCAGGCGAACCTCCAACGTGGCGGGGAAGGGGTTGAAGCCCAGAAACTCCGAGGGGTCACTGCCCAGTTCTTTCACCTGCTCACGTTGTGCCTGTTCCTTACTGATATAGTCGATATCGTGTGAATAGGGACGATGATACAGTTCACGACAAAACAGATGGGCATCGTTAACTGACACCGAGTCTTTCAGCATCACAGTCATGGTAAGGTTCTCCTTCATATGTGCCGACAGGTTACGTGCCGACAGCACAAAGAACACTACCATGCCCAACAGAACGAGCACCATAGCAGTACTTATGCACAAAGTAACAACCTGCAAACCTCTGCGGCTGCGGGCTTTCTTACGTTTCATACCCATATCTTTTTAGACGTAATACACCTAATTTCGTGCAAAATTACAAAATAAATATGAAACTACGCTATTGTTTTAAGAATTATTTTGTAATTTTGCCATCACTATGAGCACAGTAATCTACCCATCGCCCATTTTCGGGCCCATCCACAGCCGCCGTCTCGGCATCTCGCTGGGTATCAACCTACAGCCAGCCGACGGCAAGGTATGCACCTTTGACTGCATCTACTGCGAGTGTGGTTTCAACAAAGACCGCCGCCCTACCCTTCCCAGGCCATCGCGTCAGCTGGTGGCTCAGAAGTTAGAGGAGCAACTGCAGAAGATGGTGGCGGAAGGACAGCTGCCTGACGTGCTGACCTTTGCCGGCAATGGCGAGCCCACCGCTCATCCTCACTTTGCAGAAATCATCGATGACACCATCCGTCTGCGCAACCAGTATTGTCCTCATGCGAAGGTCTGTGTGCTCAGCAACTCCACCATGATTCACCGTCCAGAGGTGCACGATGCCCTGCTGCGTGTTGATGACAACATCCTGAAGCTCGACACGGTAGACCCCACCTATATTAATAAGGTAGACCGCCCCACTGGTTCCTACGACGTCCATCAGATTATCGAGCGCATGAAGGCTTTCAACGGCCACATCATCATCCAGACCATGTTTATGAGGGGAGCACTCTCCCCTTCATCGCTCAACGTAGATAACACGGGAGAGGAGTATGTCGGCCCGTGGCTGGAAGTCGTCAAACAAATCAAGCCCCAGCAGGTGATGGTATACACCATCGACCGTGAGACTCCTGCCCAAGGATTAGAAAAAGCCAGTCGCGAACAGCTTGACGCCATCCGCGACCGTGTTATTGCAGCAGGCATACCTTGTACTGCCAGCTACTGATTGATTTCAACCTGCTATCAGTACGAAACGCTTTATTCTTGCTGATTTCTCTGGTCAATGATTGCCTTGAGCATCTCCCACGTCATATCCTTGCTTGCCATTTCATCGAATTGGTTATACATCCACTGGGTGGGGAAATACTTATTGGCGTCCATCCACAGAGCCCAGCCAGTACGGCGATTGAAAGCCGATGGGAAATAGCTCTCTGCCACCGTAAATGTACCCTTCGTGGGGTAATGAAGGAGATCATGATACGGAAGCATCACTGAGAGATAGAACTCCTTCAGCTTCGACGAAGGTCTGGCGCCATCCCATCGCTGAATGACGGATTCATCCATATAGCTTATGGCTGTGTTGGCATAGTCCGACAGTTCCGGATCATTGATGGCTGCTGCTACAGTCTTTATGTACTGCTTCAAGTCTATCAGATATGTATAGCTGTCATAGTTATATGAATAGGCGCAAGCCGTCATAGCCTGTTTCTTTTGCTCCTCAGAGAGTTTCGGATAAATCTCCAACAGGCGGTCTACAAAGAGGGTGATATAGTTGTTCACATCTATCAGATCGTCAGAACGGATGATTTTGAAATCCAGATTGTTCGCATCCATATCGGGCCAGGCCTCTTGGGGGATGCCTTTCCTTTCGTCATAGAGGCGTTTCAGATCCACAAACATATCCTTGGCCGTGTTTTCAAAGTCGTAGTCAGTCGACTTTTTCAGTTTGTCAACCAAGGAAACCACAGGGTCACCGAAAGACAGCAAGACATGCGAGGAGACAAAGAAGTAGTCGGCATACTGCTGCACCTCGGTGAGTGTCTCTATATTACCCATCAAACAATTGTGGAACATCAGGCACTGGAAATGCATGTTGCTGGAAGTAGCAAGAGCGTCAGCAAACTGATACATGTTCATGCCCTTGCCCTCCAAGGTCTCATCGTAGAGAACACCTCTGGTAATCATATTGTCAGGACGGTCGTTGGCAATGTCATAGCCTGCCCCATGCCCCCACAATACAAGGACATAGTTGTCTGCAGGAGCATCGTTCTTGAGATTTCTAAGGATATCCGACAGACACAGGGAATCATAGAGACGATACTCAGGAGCTTGAATAGCGGAAGTCTCGTGCAACTGGGTAAGATCCGTCTTGTTGGTCAGTTCAAACAGTACCAGATCGTTGGGCTTACCATACTTGCCGCTGAATTTCTCGCTCTCTTTTCCGTACTTATACATCACCAGCACACGGACATTGGTACTGTCGTCGAGTATCGGCTTGAGATTTTCCCAAGTGTTCTCGATAACAAGATCCATACGTCCACCTGCATTACCATAGATGAGAACGGTATAGCGCGCACGGTCGCGTTTCACATCAGTACCGGGTGTTTGCTCTTTTGGCGCCTTGTCATCATCATCCGAGGAGCACGAAGTGCACACACCTACACCGCAGAGAACAACGGAGAATACCAATTGTCTCATAGCGGTCATCAACGAATTCATCATTTCCTTCTTCATAGCCATCGTATTCCTAATTAATAGACTTTCTTAGAAAGGATGCCTGCCTGTGTGGTCTTCAGGAAGTCGACGATATGGTCAATCTGTGGACCTGAGGGCACCTGTTCCTCAATCTGCAGGATGGTATCAAAGAGAGAGCTACTGCCATTGAATACCAGACGATAGGCGTTGGCAATGTGCTTGAGCACCTTCTCGTCAACACCGTGCTGGCGACCAACAGCGAAGTTCACACCACCATATTGTCCTTTCTTGGTAGCAATAATATAAGGTGGGATATCCTCAGAGAAGGTAGTACCAGCCTGAATCATGGAACCCTCTCCCACTCGCGTCTTGGCATTCTCGATGACGCTGGAAGAGAAGATGACATAGTCCTCGATGATGCAGTCGCCGGCAATCTTTGTACCGTAGCCAAAGACGCAGCAGTTGCCCACCTTGGTATCATGCGAGATGTGAGCACCCTCCATCAGCACGTTCTCATTACCAATCACTGTCTGTCCACCAGTATGGGTGGCACGGTTGATGACGACATTCTCACGGATGACATTGCCGTCGCCGATGATACATTCCGACTTCTCGCCACGGAACTCGAAGTCCGCAGATGCTGACAAAGGGGAAGATGATACACCCATCACCTATCTCTACATCGTCTTCGATATAAGCGAAGGGGAATATCTTTACGTTGTCGCCGATTTTGGCCTTTGGACTTACCTCGGCTTTTGGACTTATTTCGCTTGCCATAACTATTTATTTATGCTGTTTGCTATTAGTTGTTGGCTATTGACACTGCTAAATGCCAACAGCCAACAGTCTGATTTTATTTTCCGCCTCCTCCAAGAGCCGTATACAGTGATACCACTGCCTGCATCTTGTTGAAGTCATCAGTAATCTTAGTGAGCTGAGCGCTGAGCAGCTGACTCTGGGCAGTCAACACCTCCAAGTAGCTGGTACCACTGCTCTGATAGAGTGCACGGGTGTCCTCGACATTCTTGGTCAGAATCTCTATACGTTCCTTCTCCAGCTTCGAGTTTTCATCATAGCCATTGTAGTTGACCAATGCGTTAGACACCTCGTTGCCTGCCTGCAGAATGCTGTTCTGCCAGGTATTGAAGGCCTGCTCATACTTCATCTTCGACACCTTCAGATTGGCCGTCAGAGCGCCACGCATGAAGATGGGCTGAGTGAGTGAGCCAAACAATGTGGTGAGCCACTTGCCTGGTGTCAGCGCACCATTGCTGTTGGTAAATGATGCCGAAGCGCCGATGGTGACAGAAGGATAGAACTGCGAACGGGCAGTCTGGACATCGTGGAAACAAGAAGCCAGCTGCATCTCTGCACGGTGTACGTCGGGGCGGTTCTGCAGCAGCGCCACACCAACACCCGTAGAGAACTCCGTAGGCAGCGACTGGGCCTCCAGCGTAGAGCGGGACACCTGCTGACCTGCACGGCCGATGAGCAGACAGAGGGCATTCTCCGTAGCACGTATCTGGCGACGGAAGTCGTTGGCCTGTGTCTGGGTAGACAGATAGGCAGCCTGTGCACTCTGCACACTGGTAGAGCGCATGCGGCCCAGCTGGTACTGCAACTGCATCATCTCCCAGGTTTCCTTGGCCATATTACCCATCTCAGTGACAATGCCCAGCTGCTTGTCCAGCATCAACAGGGTATAGTAGGCATTGGCAATGCCGCTGACCACCTGTGCACGGACAGCCATCTGATAGTCTTTCATGGCTAACAGCTGCATCTGGGTAGAACGCTTCTGCGACAGGATGTTGCCGAAGAGGTCGAGTGTCCAACTGGCAGTGACAGGCAAAGAATAAGACTTGGTGGTCACTGACGGGTCGGTATAGAGTGTAGAGATGGTACCCATCGGATTGTTACCGCCAATGGTAACAGCAGGCAGGAATGCCAGCTTAGCGGCTTTCAGCATGGTCTCATACATCTCGACGTTGAGGGCAGCATTCTGCAGGTTGGCATTGTGCGACAGACCCTCCTCGATGAGCGCCTGCAGCTGCGGGTCCGTGAAGACGCTACGCCACGGCAGGTTGCCAAAGGAGGCAGTATCCTGTACAGCCAGCGTGTCACGGTCAGACAGTACATCACGAATGAGTCCCTGTGTCTCTACAGTCTCCGGACGCTCATACTTATTATATAGTCCGCAACTGCTCATAAGCAGTGATGCGGCAGCAAATATCATTAACTTCTTCATAGTCTCTTATTTCTCTAATTCGTAATCCACAGGATGGTGTGCATACTGCGAAATCTCACTGGCCACGTCGACACCCTCCTCATCTTCGAACTTCATCGGAGAGAACTTCTCCTGCAAGCTCTGGAAGATAACGAAGAGACCGGGCACTACCAGCACCTGCAACAAGGTACCTATCAACATACCACCAACGGCAGCAGCACCCAGCGTCTGGTTACCATTCTTGCCGACGCCAGAGGCGAACATCATAGGCAACAGACCGACAACCATAGCCAGAGAGGTCATCAAGATAGGACGCAGACGGGCAGCGGCACCCAGCACGGCAGCCCATGAGATGGCCATACCCAGACGACGGCGCTCCAAGGCGAACTGTACGATAAGGATGGCGTTCTTAGCCAACAGACCAATCAGCATAATCAGTGAGATCTGCATATAGATATCGTTGGCGTGGCCAAAGAGTATCGTGAAGAGGAAACAGCCTGCCAGGCCGAAAGGTACAGAGAGCACTACTGACAACGGCAGGATGTATGACTCATACTGTGCTGACAGAATCAGGTAGATGAAGATGAAGCACAGCAAGAAGATTAGCGCCGTAGAGTTGGTAGCCTTAGCCTCCTCACGTGTCAGACCCTGATAGTCGTAGGTGTAACCCTGCGGCAGCATCTCGGCAGCAACTTCCTGGGCGGCCTTGATAGCCTCACCAGTAGAATAGCCGTTGGCCACTGTTGCCGTCACGTTGATAGACGTAAACAAATTGAAACGGTTGATGTTGCTGGGACCATAGACACGCTCCATACGGCAGAACTCCTGAACGGGTGACATGCCTCCCGGAGTACGCACATAGATACTGTTCAACGA
This sequence comes from uncultured Prevotellaceae bacterium, assembly GCA_900313235.1. Classification (GTDB taxonomy): domain Bacteria; phylum Bacteroidota; class Bacteroidia; order Bacteroidales; family Bacteroidaceae; genus Prevotella. The sequence continues at coordinate 62,356 of OMQN01000005.1, forward strand.
CTCTGGTGTCATGCGGGTCTCTGGCAAGCCCTGTATCATGACACGGTACAGTTTACCGTAGGCGTTGAAGTTTGAAGCATACATACCACCATAGTATCCCTGCAAGGTTGAGAGAACCGTAGAGGGTGACACACCTGCCTGCTTACACTTGGCTACATCCATGTACAGCATGTACTGCGGATAGTTCGGGTTGTAAGAGGTCTGGGCTGTCTGGAACTCAGGACGCTTGTTCAACTCAGCCAGATAGTCCTTGACGATGCCAAAGAACTTGTCCAGCGAACCACCCGTACGGTCCTGCATCACCAGCGATACACCACTGTTGGCAGAGAAGCCAGGAATCATAGGCGGTGCGAAGGCCAGGATCTGTGCATCCTTGATATGGGCTGTCTTGATAAATATCTGAGCAACGACACCCGTTGCGCTCTGCGGGTCGAGGAAGAAGCGGTAGATACCATCGCCCTGCCACAGTCCGCTGAGTTTCCAGAAGAATCCATGCTGGCGCTCAGAGAAAGGCTTCAGCTTAATGATGAACGTAGCCTGGTCTGAACCAGAACCGGCAATGAAGTTATAACCCTGAATCTGCTCACGGTTCTGGATGGCCGGGTCAGCAGCCAAGATACTATCCACCTGACTGACCACCTGCTTGGTACGTTCTACAGAGGTAGCTGGTGGCATAGAGATGGTACAGAACAGCGTACCCGTATCCTCGTCAGGTACCAGACCTGTCTTGGTGGTAAACATCAGTACTACCATTGCCACAACACCGAGAATGACGGTGCCAAGCACAGCGAGGGGCTTACGCACCAGTTTCTCTACCCTACCTTTATAGTTTCCTAAGAGTTTCTCGTAGGAAGTATTGAAGGACGTATGGAAGCGGTCAACGAGCGACATCTTTTTGGCATGTCCCTCGGCATCGTGCGGCTTCAGGAAGATAGCACACAGAGCAGGCGACAGTGTCAAGGCATTCAGTGCCGAGATGAAGATGCTGACAGCCATCGTCACACCGAACTCACGATAGAACGAACCCGTCGTACCACCGATGAACGACACAGGAACGAACACTGAAGCCATCACCAGCGTAATAGAGATGATAGCACCGGAAATCTCGTTCATGGCGTCGATAGATGCCGTCAGTGCCGACTTATAGCCCTGGTCCAGTTTTGCATGGACAGCCTCAACAACCACGACGGCGTCGTCCACCACAATGGCAATAGCCAGCAGCAGAGCGGACAGCGTCAGCAGGTTGATAGAGAAGCCCATCACGCTGAGGAAGAAGAAGGTACCAATCAGCGACACAGGCACCGCAATCAGCGGGATGAGCGTAGAGCGCCAGTCCTGCAGGAACACGTAAATCACAATGAACACCAGGATAAGGGTGAACACCAGCGTGAAGACTACCTCCTCGATAGAGGCGTACAGGAACTCTGTCACGTCATAGTTAATCTTATAAATCATGCCCGGCGGGAAGAGTTTAGACTGCTCTTCCAGTTCGGCCTTCACCTGCTTGGCAATTTCGTTAGCGTTAGAGCCAGCAATCTGCTGTACCATACCCAGCACAGAAGGCAGGTTGTTGTTCTTCATCGATACCGAGTACTGCTGACCACCGAGTTCAATCTTGGCCACATCCTTCAGCTTCAGCGTCTGTCCGCTGGCATCGCTGGAAATGATGATATTGCCAAACTCTTCGGCAGTCTTCAGTCGACCGGTATAGCGCATAGAATACTCGTAAGCCACATTAGACTGTTCGCCGAAAGAACCTGGAGCAGCCTCGATGTTCTGCTCAGCCAGCACGGCACTGATGTCACTTGGCATCAGCTTATACTGCTTCATCACGTCCGGCTTCAGCCAGATACGCATAGAGTAGGTCTTCAGACCTGGCGACTGCACGTCACCGACACCCTGGATACGCTTGATGGCTGGGATGATGTTAATGTTGTTATAGTTCGTCAGGAACTCGTCATCGTAGCGTCCGTCAGAGGTCAGCGTGAACATGATGACCTGAGAAGTCTGACGCTTCTGCACCGTCACACCAATACGCGTTACCTCGGCAGGCAACAGAGCCTGAGCCTGCTGTACGCGGTTCTGTACGTTAACGGCACACATATCGGGGTTCATACCCTGGCGGAACAGCACACTGATCTGTGCAGAACCGGCACCAGCGGTAGACGAGATATAATCCATACCTTCCACACCATTGATACTCTCCTCCAACGGCGTGATGACCGAGTTCTTTACGGTCTCTGCATCGGCACCAGGATAGCTGGTCCACACCGCTACCGTAGGTGGTGCGATGTTAGGGTACTGCTCAATAGGCAGCGATACCAGGCCGATGAAACCCAGCAAGACGATGAGGATAGAAATCACCGTTGACAATACCGGGCGTTTGATAAAATTCGTAAAAGTCATATTAATTTACTATTTGACAATTTACAATTTACTAATTGACAATTTACAATTTATTTCTTCATTGCACCTACGATGTCACCAGCAGACATAGCCTTTGCCTGCTCGGAGATCTTCTGCTGATAGCGCTCAGGGGTGATGGGTACAATCTCCATGCCGTCGTTCAACTTGGTGATACCATTGGTCACATACTTGTCACCAGCCTTCAGACCACCAGTAACGACATAGTTGTTGCCGTCGTTGTGCGAGTCGACCTGAATTTCGGTGTACTTCACCTTATTATCTTTAGTAAGCGTGTAGACGAACTTCTTGTTCTGCACCTCAGAGACACAGCTCAGCGGAACAATGATGACGTTAGAGCTGACACGCGGGATGATAATGGTTCCTGTAGCACCACTCTTGAGTATCTTCTCAGGATTAGCGAAAGAGGCAATCAGTTGTACAGAACCCGTAGCGGCATCGATAACACCGCTCATTTTACTGATGGTACCCTCGCTGCCATAGATGCTACCATCGGCCAACTGCAACTTAACGGAAGGCAGCGAAGCCAGACCCTTCTGAGAGATGACCATAGCCTCTTTCTCCGTCACAGAGAAATAAGCCTCCATAGACGAGATGTTTGAAACGGTCGTCAAGACGTTAGAAGCGCTAACCAGTGCACCTTTCTTGAAAGGCAGCGTACCTACGACACCTGCGGCGGGCGACTTCACGTAGCAGTAGCTCAGCGCCTCCTTGGCAGAAGCCAGTGCAGCCTGGGCCTGGGCCAACTGGGCCTGGGCAGACTCGAAGGTGTTCTGAGAAGTCTTCAACTCGTAGTCACCAATGACCTTCTTCTCATGCAACTGCTGGCTGTTCTCATAGGTCAGCTTGGCAGTATTACACTGCTGCTGGGCAGCGTTGACAGCTGCCTGAGCCTGACGCACCTGAGCCTGATAGGTCTCGTTATCAATAACAAAAAGTACCTGACCGGCACTAACGGTCTGTCCTTCTTTCACATTAATCTGAGTCAGGAATCCCTGAGCCTTCGGACGAATCTCCACGTCCTGAACACCCTTAATAGAGGCAGGATAGGTGCTCTGCATATCTGCATTCGACTCACCAGCAGTAGTCACGGGAAATTCATTGTCGCCAAATGTCGGGCGGCCACCGCCACCACCACACGAGACAAGTGTTGCAGCAACGGCTGCAATCATAACAATTTTCTTCATTTTCATACTATTTATTTATTCGAATAATGCTTTTTATAGAAAACTCGCACACAGTGTTTGAGTTTTCATCGTGCAAAAGTAGCAAAAATAATCCTATTCTATATCAATGATATAGGATATTACACCAATTTTAACAAAGTTTAGTTTGTTTTCAGTCCCATCTGTGCAGCCTTTTCCAACAGCAGCTGCATCAACGGCTCACGCTCGTTCTCCACCTTGTTGTCCAAGACAGCATCCTTGAGGTACTGTTTCAGCACGCCCACCTCGCGGGACGGCTGCAGATGAAACAGTTCCATAATCTCGTTACCGTCGATGACGGGCTGCAACAGTCGCTTGTAGTCCTTCACCTGCAGGTCGGCAAGCTTTTCGCGAACCATTCGGAAGTTCTCCAGGAACATCTTCTTCTTGACCTCGTTCTTGCTGGTGATGTCAGCTTCACAGAGCGTCATCAGGTCGTCGATGTCGTCGCCGGCATCGTTGAGCAGACGGCGCACGGCAGAGTCGGTTACCTCACTGTCAGCAATGACCTGAGGGCGCATGTGCAGGTCGACCATCTTCTGCACATACTTCATCTCGGCACCCATCGGCAACTTCAGTCGGCGGAAGATGGCAGGCACCTGTCTGGCACCTATCATGTTATGGTTATGGAATGTCCAGCCAATGCCTGGTTCCCAGCGTTTCGACTTGGTCTTACCGATGTCGTGCAACAGGGCTGCCCAGCGGAGCCATAATTGGCTGTTGGCTGTTGGCTGTTGGCTTTTAGCCACATTTTCCAGCACCTCCAGGGTATGGTAGAAGTTGTTCTTATGGGCACGGCCATCACGTTTCTCCACGATATCCAGGGCAGCCAGCTCGGGCAGTATAATCTGCAGCAAGCCAGAGCGTTGCAGATAATCAAAGCCAGTGCTGGGGTGTGGTGCCAGCATGATTTTATTGAGTTCTACCTCGATACGTTCACCACTGACAATCTTGATGCGGTCAGCCATCCTACTGAGGGCATCAAACGTCTCCTCTTCTATCTGGAAATTCAGCTGGGTGGCAAAACGAATGCAACGCATCATGCGCAGCGGGTCGTCAGAGAATGTCACCTCCGGATCCAACGGGGTGGCAATGATGCCGTCCTCCAAATCGGCAATGCCGTTGAAGGGGTCCACCAATTCTCCGAAACGTTTGTTATTCAGACAGATGGCCATGGCGTTGATGGTAAAGTCACGACGATTCTGGTCGTCCTCCAACGTACCATCTTCCACAATGGGCTTTCGCGAGTCGTGGCTATAGCTCTCCTTGCGAGCACCCACAAATTCTACTTCGAGGCTGTTGGCTATTGGCTGTTGGCTGTTGGCTGTTGGCTGTTGGCTGTTGGCAACCTTCACCTGGGCGGTACCGAAATTGCGAAACACAGAGAGGTGTGCCTTCTTGCCCAGCCGTTTCTTCAACGCCTCTGCAACAGCAATACCACTGCCTACCACAACTACATCGATGTCGTTGGACGGCCGCTCCAGGAAGATGTCGCGCACATAGCCTCCTACGACATAGCACTCCACCCCCATCTCGTCGGCTACATCACCAATGAGGTGGAAGATATCTTGATCAAGAATTTTTGCTAATGCCTCGTCTGAATACAGTTTCATGGGTGCAAAATTACTAAAAAAATATGAATTATGCTCAGTTATTATGAATTATTTTGTAACTTTGCACTCGCAAATGAAAAAATATGTAGTCATACTGGTAGTAGTGGCAGGACTGATGGCCTGTGGGCATGGTCGCCAAAAGGAGGTGGAACAGTTCAGGATGAAGGTGCGTTCGCAGTTTCTGGAGGAGAAACTGGCGGAGGCTCAGCAGGAGCTGGCACGCACAGACAGCATCATGCAGCTGCGCAGTGGCAGCACGGACTCCACGCCAGGTTACCAAGACTCACTGGAACTGGCTGCCGACGTGCAGGGTGCCCAGATTCGCTACATCCACAAGAAGCAGAAAGAGATACAATAATTTGGTGGTTTCAACGGAAATTTGTAATTTTGCACCGAATTATGGCTAATAACGAAGCAAAGACAAACGAAGAGTTCGAACAGACGCTGACGGAATGCCGCACGCTGTTCGAGAAGAAGCTCCATGACTATGGTGCTTCATGGCGCATTCTGCGTCCACAGTCGCTGACCGACCAGCTGTTTATCAAGGCTAAGCGCATCCGTTCGCTGGAAATCAAGAAGGAGTCGCTGGTGGGCGAAGGCATCCGCCCTGAGTTCATCGCCCTCATCAACTATGGCATCGTAGGACTGATACAGCTCTACCACGGGTTCAGCGACACCGTCGACATGGACAACGACGCAGCAATGGTGCTCTACGACAAATATGCCCAGGAGGCACTGGAGCTGATGAAACGCAAGAACCACGACTATGACGAGGCGTGGCGCGGCATGCGGGTCAGATCATACACTGACTTCATCCTGACCAAGATAGAACGCATCAAGGAGATAGAGAACCTCGGTGGCGAGACGCTGGTCAGCGAAGGCATTGACGCCAACTACATGGACATCATCAACTATGCCGTGTTTGGGGCGATCAAGCTGAAAGGTGAAAGTTGAGGGGTGAAAGTTGAGGGGTGAGAGTTGAGAGATAGGAGATGAGAAAGGTAGTGGTAAACATAGCGCGATTGGTGCTGGCGGTGGTCCTGGTATTCTCAGGATTCGTCAAGGCCGTTGACCCGATGGGCACGCAATACAAGCTGACCGACTACCTGACAGCACTGCACCTGAAGATGCTGACTCCTGACTTCCTGACGCTGGGAGCCGCCGTCATCCTGTCAGCCGTCGAGTTCGGCATCGGTATATGTCTGCTCTTCGGCATCCGCAAGACGCTGTCGACCAACCTGGCCATGCTGATGATGGTAATCATGACACCGCTGACGCTGTGGCTGGCACTGACTGACCCTGTCAGCGACTGCGGGTGTTTCGGCGACGCCATCGTGCTTACCAACTGGCAGACCTTCGGCAAGAACGTCGTTCTGCTCATCATGGCCTTCATCGTCTGGAAATGGCCCCACGACATCGTGCGCCTCATCTCGACGTCGAGCCAGTGGATAGCCACCAACTATTCGGCGGTATTCATCATCGCTGTATCGGGATGGTCGCTCTACGACCTACCCTATCTGGACTTCCGACCCTACCACATCGGTACAGACCTGAGAGCAGGCTGGCAAGAGATGATGGACGGCAAGGAGTCGCCATACGCGGAATTCTTCATCCAGCACGTAGAAGACGGCGAGGACATCACCGACTCGCTGCTCAACAGCAAGGGCTACCTCTTCCTGCTTGTAGCGCCACACATGGAGAAGGCCGACGACAGCCAGCTGGACCTCATCAACCAGATGTATGAATATGCAGAAGACAATGAATATCCATTCTATGCGTTGACGGCCAGCGGGGTGAAAGGCATTGAGCGATGGCGCGACATGACGGGAGCGGAATATCCCTTCTGCCAGACGGACGAGACGACGCTGAAGACCATCATCCGCAGCAATCCGGGACTGCTGCTGCTGAAAGACGGCGTCATCATCCGCAAGTGGAGCCACAACAGTCTGCCGGACGAATACACCCTGACAGGACGTCTGGACAAGTTGGAGATTGGCGAGCTGCCCAAGGACACAATGGCCGAAAAGATACTAATCATCGTCCTATGGTACATCCTGCCACTGCTGGTACTCACCATTGCCGACGGCCTGTGGGCATGGACCAAGTGGCTCAAGAGAAAAGAACAGTCTAACAAGATATATCAACTTTTTAAAAAGAAAACAGAAAATGAGAAAGAAAATCGTAGCAGGCAACTGGAAGATGAACCTGAACCTGCAAGAGGGAGTGGCTTTGGCCAAGGAACTGAATGAGGCTCTCGCAGCCGACAAACCCAACTGTGACGTTGTCATCTGCACACCGTTCATCCACCTAGCATCTGTTGCCAAGGAGCTCGACCAGAACATTATCGGTCTGGGTGCTGAGAACTGCGCAGACAAGGAGAAGGGTGCTTTCACTGGTGAGGTAAGCGCTGAGATGGTAAAGAGCACTGGTGCTCAGTACGTTATTCTGGGTCACTCAGAGCGTCGTGAGTACTACAAGGAGACTCCTGAGATCCTGAAGGAGAAGGTGCTGCTGGCTCTGAAGAACGGTCTGAAGGTGATCTTCTGCATCGGTGAGTCACTGGCTGAGCGTGAGGCTAACAAGCAGAACGAGGTCGTAAAGGCTGAGCTCGAGGGTTCTGTCTTCAACCTCTCTGAGGAGGACTTCCGCAAGATCATCATCGCCTACGAGCCCATCTGGGCTATCGGTACTGGCAAGACCGCTACCGCTGAGCAGGCTGAGGAGATCCACGCCTACATCCGCTCTATCGTTGCTGAGAAGTATGGTCAGGCCGTTGCCGAGGACACCAGCATCCTGTATGGTGGCTCTTGCAAGGCTTCTAACGCTCCTGAGCTGTTCGCCAAGGCTGACATCGACGGTGGTCTCATCGGCGGTGCTTCACTGAAGTGCGCAGACTTCAAGGGCATCATCGATGCTTGGAAGAAGTAAATGAAACATTTCATCCAGATATTAGTACTGTGTATCGGCATCCCCATGGGTGCCGGTGCACAGACTTTTACCCAGCGCCTGCAGAAAACAGTAGCAGGACAGGGCAAGGTGACCATTCACCAGAGTGACTCTATCGACCAGCTGGTCAACACCACCGTGCTGACTGCCAAGAGCGCGACGGCACCCACCACCAAGCCGACGGCTACCAGCACTCCAAGTGCCACTAGTCACACCAATGTTGCAAGTACCACAAGCAAGCCCGCCACTCCTCACGCCGAGGAGACGCCAGACACCACAGCCATCTCCACACAGAAGATGCTGCGCGGCCAGAAGGTGATGGGCTATCGTGTGCAGGCCTTTGCCGGTGGCAACTCGCGTAAGGACCGCCAGCAGGCTGAACAGGTGCGCAACAGCATCAAGAGCCACTATCCTAACGTACCCGTATACGTACATTTCTATTCTCCACGCTGGATATGCCGCGTCGGCAACTACCGCACCTATGAAGAAGCTCACCAGATGCTCGTCAGCCTGCGCGCCCTGGGCTTCGAACAGGCAACCATCGTGAAAGGGAAAATCACTGTAGCACACTAATGTATCCAGAAAACGAAATATTCAGAGAGGGACTCGACACACTGGCCGAGCACTACAAGGAAATACTGACGCTGTTAGGCGAAGACCCCGAGCGTGAGGGCTTGCAGAAGACCCCCATGCGCGTGGCCAAAGCTATGCAAGTGCTGACACGCGGCTACGAGATGGACGCCCATCAGGTGTTGCGCGACGCCCTCTTCAAGGAAGACTACTCGCAGATGGTCATCGTCAAGGACATCGACTTCTTCTCACTCTGCGAACACCACATGCTGCCTTTCTACGGCAAGGTACATGTGGCCTACATCCCCAACGGCTACATCACCGGACTCTCCAAGATAGCCCGTGTAGTAGACATCTTCAGTCACCGCCTGCAGGTGCAGGAGCGCATGACACTGCAAATCAAGGAGTGCATCGAACAGACCCTCCACCCACTGGGTGTCATGGTGGTCGTCGAGGCTCGCCACATGTGCATGCAGATGCGGGGCGTGGAGAAGCAGAACAGCATCACCACGACCAGCGACTTCAGCGGTGCCTTCAACCAGGCGAAGACCCGCCAGGAGTTTATGAACCTCATCAATAACCGATAATACGAACCTATAAACAATACTACTATGGACCAATTTCACAGTGACTCGTACAAAAAGAAAGGCATAATGCAAGAGTTCTTTGGCAGCTGCTTAGGCAGATTAGTCATACTCTTATTCGTACTCTTGTTCCTCTACATCTTCGCATTGATAACCATACCCTCCAAGAAGATGATGCTGGAGGAGACGGTTGACAACATCCACGAATGTCTGCAGGAGAACGACAGCATCAAGGCTGACGAGATAGACGAAATCATCAACAACATCTCGCGCACCATCAACGTGGCAGATACCACGCTGACCAACCCGGAACTGTTCAAGGCCTTCCTGAAATACAACCGTCTGGCAGTGTACAAGCACTCTGGCTTCCAGACCGTCCACGTCTTCAACGGCCTCTATCCACAGGGCCGCCGCATCAGCATCGGTGTCTTCCAGACCGTCATCTCCACCCTCAGCTACGAGGACCTGGTGCTGTCTACCGGAGCAATACGCGGCGACTACAACAAGAAGCTCACCGCACCCGTGATGGAAGAAGTTCCCGACAGCGAATATATGGGGTCTACCCTGAACGTCGAGCCCTACCATTTCATGGGCGACGAGGACAACTAATTATTTTGTCTTTATTGTCGAGCGTGAGTACCCCAATTTTTCTGTGTAAAGACTGACAGACTTTGATCTCGGCAAGCGCGAAAAATGATTGGTAATGAAAATAGTCGTTGTCATAGATTCGATGAAGGGGTGTCTGAGTTCTGCTGATGCCAACCAGGCGGCAGCGGATGGCCTTAGGGGTGTCTTCCCCAATGCCGAAATCATTCAGATACCTGTCAGCGATGGTGGTGAAGGATTTATCGATGCCTTCCATGCAGCTATCGGCGGCACCATTCAGGAAGTAGCGGTGCGCGACCCGCTGATGCGCCGTATGACAGCCCGCTATCTGTTACGCGGACAAGAGGCAGTCATTGAGATTGCACAGGCCAGCGGACTGACTCTTCTCTCTGAGGAAGAGCGTAACCCCATGGTAGCTACCAGCTACGGCACAGGACAGCTGATAGCAGATGCCGTCAGAAAAGGAGCCAAACAGATTATCGTCGGATTAGGCGGTAGTGCTACCAGCGATGCAGGCATTGGCATGCTGAGAGCCTTGATTGACGCCTTTGCCAAGCATGGACGGTTTGATGATATTACAGAACTCCAAGACATTCAGTTTACCATTGCGTCTGACGTAAAGAATCCTCTTTGTGGCGCACAGGGGGCTGCTCATATCTTTGCTCCGCAGAAAGGTGCTACGCCGGAGATGGTGGAGCGTTTGGACACACGTGCCAGAAGGTTTGCCGAGGTCTCAGCCAAGCATTTCGGCTATGACCGTTCACATGAGGAAGGAGCGGGTGCTGCAGGCGGATTAGGATACGCTTTCCTGCAATACCTGCATGCCTCTTGCAGACCAGGCATAGAGGTACTGCTTGAAGCAGCCCGTTTCAGCGAAGTAGTCAAAGGCGCTGACTTTGTCGTTACTGGCGAAGGTTCTGCTGACCGCCAGACGCTCATGGGTAAGTTGCCCGTTGGTGTGCTGCGGCAGTCTGGTGACGTACCTGTATATCTGATAGCTGGTCGCATCAGCGACAGAGAAGCACTTTTGCAAGCAGGCTTCTCCGACGTCAGATGCATCAATCCCGAGGGTATTTCCCTACAAGAAGCCATGCGTCCAGAAATAGCACGCAAGCACATCTCAGATACGATGAGAGACTTGCTGTCCTAATAAAGAAAAAAAAGAAAGGAGTTGAACCATTCGGTTTCAACTCCTTTGCTTTGGTCGGGATTACTGCCCTACTTCGCGCAAAATCTATTTAATTCTATTAAATTCGAGAATTTTCTATGTGGTTTAATATCAGTGCGTTACAAGATGTACTATAGTTCTAACCAAGAAGACGCAATCATACTAATTACAAATTATCACGCCAAAAACACGCCAAAAATTTGGTAGTATCCATTGTTTTCCCTACTTTTGCAAAAGGAAAGTAGGATATGGCACAAATAGAACAAAGATTATCAACAAAAGTCCAAAAGGATACAGGAATGTGCGAGGTGCTCATTCGTTTCTTTCAAGGCTCCAAGTTCAATCTTAGAGCAAAGAGTGGTGTTTTTGTTTCACCTGAATATTTCGAGTATTACATTGATAGAGCAAAGACAGAAAGTCTTGGGGTAAAAGTTCCAGGCAATTTGCTTACGGCCACAGAAGAAAAGGCGAAAAAGAGCCATTATGTACTCCGACAAAGTGGCATCATCGTTATTAAGCAACGTATAGAGACACCCGAAGTTAAATACCATCGGGAGCAATCAGGCCGTCTTGACAGTCTTAGAAAAGCTATCATAAAGGCTTATGACAACAACAAAGACACCAATCTTACAAGCGACTGGCTGCAGTTGGTTGTCGAACGTTTTATGCATCCAGAAAAATATATCGTCAAAGCAGAGAACAAGAAGACATTCTACGAATTGACAGAAGAATACATTGAGAAGCGCCATTTGGCATACACCCACGCTAAGGTTTTCCGAGTCTTGATGAGAGAAGTCGCAAGATACGAAGGTTTTATTCGTGCTACAGACTATAATCGTAGCAATTTCACTTTCGACATTGACACCGTTACAAAAAGCGATATAGAAGATTTCATCGACTATCTCCGCCATGAATACACACTATCCATGGAGCACAAGGATTTATTCAAGAAACTGCTTTCAGAATATCCTGCAAGTGTCACAAAAGGCAACTGCAAATTAGAAGACAGGGGTGAAAACACTGTTATTAAAGGAGCAAAACGACTGAAATCATTGTTCCGTTGGTTCTATGAAGAGGAATATACAAAGAATCGTCCTTTCGATGGTATCAACCTCGGAACAGAAAAGGTTGGTACTCCATATTATATTACTATAGAGGAAAGAAACAAGATAGCAGAGACGGACTTTGTCGCTGCCTACGAGAATATGTCAGAGGAAGAAAGAAAAGGTATCGACAAGACCAACCTTGCAGGCTATGGCATACAAAGGGACATTTTTATCTTCCAGTGTTTTGTTGGTTGCCGCGTTGGTGACCTCTTGACGTTAGGGCCAGGGAATATCATAGATGGTATTCTGGTGTATACACCACACAAGACAAAAGACAATGGCGAACAATCCATGCAAGCGCGTGTTCCCCTGCATCCCAAGGCTCTTGAATTGGTAAAGAAATACGAAGGAGTCTGCACAAACGGACTACTCTTCCCTTTCATCACTGCCCAGAAATACAATATTGCCATCAAAAAGATTTTCAAATTGGCAGGTATCACACGCAATGTTATTATCCGTAACGCTAAGACTGGAGAAAACGAATTGGTACCTATTGACACTGTTGCATCAAGTCACTTGGCCCGTCGTACTTTTATCGGAAATGCTTACTTCAAAGTGAGCGATCCTAACCTGATTGGAAAGATGAGCGGCCATGTGGATGGTTCAAGAGCTTTCAAGCGTTATCGAAACATAGAAGACGAAACTCTTAAGAGCGTCATTGACTTGATAGGATAACTTATGCCAATGGTTAACTATATATAATAAGGTATAGTAATTTGAAGTATTTGTTGTAACTTTGCACGCAAATGATGACAATAGAAGAAATAAGGACAGGGAAAGAAGGTCAGACGTTTGACCTGAAGAGCATACAAATCGATCCGAAAGCACTGGCGATTCCTATCGTAGCGATGGCCAATGCTGATGGTGGTATGCTGGCAATCGGTATATCAGACAAGACAAGAAAGATAGAGGGTGTTAACCAACATACTGCTAAGTTGAACGAGCTGCTCCGTGTGCCATTTGATTTCTGCAATCCTACTATTCCTGTGACTTGTCGCTATATGGAATGCACTAACGATGAAGGCAATCCTGATCGTATTCTGCTGATGGATATTCCTGCCAGCCAGTTCCTTCACACAAATCAGGCTGATGAAGCCTATATCCGTGTGGGTGACAAGAGCCGCAAACTGACATTCGAAGAGCGGATGCAACTGATGTACGACAAAGGCGAACGCTCCTACGAAGATACGGCTGTATATGGCGCAACCATTGACGATATCAATATGGATGCCGTTGCTGAATATGCCAAATTGGTAGGTTACAGTAGGTCACCACTTGAATACTTACGAGAGAATAACGGCCCTCGCAGCCGTACCCGTTTCATCCGCTATGAAGGTGTTGACGAGAAAGTTGGCGCAGAGATGAATGTCATCAAGGACGTCATCTTTGAGGGAACCATCTTGAACCAGGTCAAGAAGACGATTGAGTTTATCGAGACTCAGGTTCGCGAGCATACATTTCTGGGACAACATGCTCAATTTGTAACAAAACGTGACTACCCAGAGTTCGTCATTCAAGAGATGACAGTCAACGCTTGCTGCCACAGAGCCTACAACATTAAGGGTACAGAGATTCAAATCAAAATGTTCGATGACCGATTGGTATTTGAATCCCCTGGCAAACTCCCAGGACAAGTAAAACCAAACAACATCAGACATACCCACTTCTCTCGTAATCCTAAGATTGCCGCATTCCTGAAAGCATATCACTTCGTTAAGGAGTTTGGCGAGGGCTTTGATCGTATCTGCCGTGAACAGGAGGCCAATGGTGCAAATGCTCCATCCTTCAGAACAGACGAGTTCATCTTGAAAATTACCGTGCCAAAGGTCACAGAAAACGTGAATGTAAATGTTGCCAAGGTGAATGGAAATGGGCAAAAGGTGGATGAAAAGGTGAATGAAAAGGTGAATGGAAACGATGTAAAGGTAAATGCAAATCGTCATGGGTTGATAGAAAAGTTGATAGAAAAAGCTATCAGCAATCATGATAAGTTGACAGAAAACCGCATTACCATACTTGAACTAATGATAGACAATCCATATATATCTGTAGTAGAACTTGCAAAAACTGTTGGAATTAGCGTTAATTCCATTATGCGTAATATAGATTATATGCGCGGCAAATACCTTCGCCGTGTTGGCCCAGACAAGGGCGGTTTTTGGGAAATAATTGAATAGACAAGAAAAAGATTGTAGATGGATAACAAATATACATTTAAAGATTTTCTGGCAGACCTGAAGCAATGGCAGTCAGAGAATTTAGTGGAGTATTATAGATTCCTTGGTCTTTTAGGCCAAGAAGAGTTGCGTATCATGAACGTATTCTTTGCGCTAGTCAAGCAGATGTCGTTCAGAGTCCCCCGCCTGGTTGTAGAAGATGACGTTAGAATTCCACATGAGATGGCAGACATCATCAAACGTTCCCACACCATAGAAAGAATGATCAATGCTATGGGTTACACAGACCCAGAGCCTTTCTTGATGGCTCTGTTCTATTGGATCTACTTTGACCATAGTTATGAATGGATCTATTCAAAGATTAAGAACCCAATTCCTGGCTATAAACTTGGCATTCTCAAACTTCCATTGAATTATATCGCCAACAAATATGTTGTGAAAAAGAGCTTGGAGGCTGGCGTACGCACAAAAGAAGATTGGAATAGGTTTTGGAATCTCAAAACAGAAATGAAGACACTTCCCTACAATGAAGTGTTCGAACTTCTACCCAATGAGGTATTGCTGTTAGAGGACGGGAAAACAGATGATATTGAGAAGCTACCAGAACCTATCACTTTGCCCACAAAGGTATATAAGCCGCTGTCTGAGATTATCAATGTTCCCAACAGGGAAAGCAAGGAAAAACTCTTGAATAACATCCATGAACTGCTGAAGAAAAAGTCAACAGGCAATGATCTTGTCCTACTACTCATCGTATTAAAGGATATCATTATTGCGCCAGCTACCACTCCCGTCATAAGTAATAGACTGCAAATGACAGAGTATAGAGAAGCGCTGGCCTTGGAGTTCCCGGATTTGGCTTTTGTAAAGGCAAGAAATATCCAGTATTATTTCCATACGCTATATCACAGAGATGCTAAAGGCAAACTGGTTATTGAGAACTCCTGGTTTACTCAGGAACTAAAGTTTTTTAGGGACGAGTTACTTAAATAGCATTGCGTTCTTTGCGTTCTTTGCGCTTCTGACTGACAGCGCAAACATCTGCATTTAATTCACTTAGACGGTATTTAGAAAATTCGTACTTTTGCCCCCGATTTGAAATGAATCGAATCGGGGACAAGTCGTTTTTATGCGATCATTCCCCACAAACGAATATAAACTTCTAAATATTATAAGGAATGATTAAACCAAATGCTTTTGCAAAGGATGCCGACCAGGTTGGCTACTTTGAACCAAGTGAAGAAAGTGAGTTGTTTGCAAAGCGACTCGTGTCTGCAATCTCTAAGGGCGGTGACCACATCTCCCTTACTCTAACAGGGAAAGGTGCCATTGCCTTTGCCCGTGAACTCTCTGAGCGACTTCTGGCTGAAAAATCTCATAAAGCTGAGAGTAATGTTGACAACCAAGAAGAACTGATTCCAAAAAGCGAGGTCATGAAGATGCTGTCGGTAAGTTCTACGACTCTCTGGCTTTGGAACAACAACAAATACCTCCCGCAGATCAATATCGGCCGAAAGGTATTCTATCGCGCAGAGGATATTCAGAAGCTACGCAAAGGAAATACCAATGAAGATTCCGGTAGTAGTATATAAATGTATAGTATAAAATCATAATCTCATGAGTAACGGTGTGGGTAAGACCACGCTATGCGCCCACTTTGCGGAGTACCTTTCTATGAAGGGAGTCCCTGTTGTAGCCGTGGATGCCGATATTCAGGCATCTTTGTCCAGACATCGTGAGCGTGAGGTGGAAGCAGACCCGGGGCAGACTGTGCCCTGGGCCATCACCCGCCTCAATACACTTGATAGTAAGATAGTAAAAGCGGCTATGAATGAGTATAAAGAACAAGACGGCATTGTATTGACTGACTGCCCTGGCAATCTCAACGACAATAACCTCTCCATCCTCTATTCGATAGCCGACCTTATTGTCATTCCCATGTCCTACGATGTTGATACCATTGATGCGACAGGCATCTTTGTTTCCGTCATCAGCCAGAAGTCATCTGCCCGCTTGGTTTTCCTGCCCAACCGCATCAACACCACAGAAGGCAAGGCACATGAGCGTGAAATGAGAGATGAAACCATCTCTGTTCTTGGCCGGCTTGGAACGGTCACGCCGAGAATCAAGCAGAGCGTGGTCATCAAGCGATACTCCACACTCTACCCTCTTGACAAATACCAGTATGCTGCCGTTGAGCATGCTTTTGACAGAATCATTGAAATCATCAATCAACTATAAGACATGGAACAGAAAAAAGTTATAAACCCGTTGCTTTCAAAGAACGACAACGGAATCTCTCTTGCGGAGAGTGTCACAAAGATAACAGGTGTAAACGCTGAATCCAATGGTAATGCTGCAGCCTTCCGTAAGGAAAAGTCCGACTGGCATGCCGTTGGTTGGAAGAAGTTCACCGAAGGACTGGAGGACTATACTGGTGTAAAAGGACAAGGTGCAGCAGTCTGGCTACCCACAGAGGTTAAGAAACAGATAGAGCAACGTGCTCTGGCAGCGGCTATGATAGTAGCCTTTATAGAGGAACACAGGGAGGAACTCGGTAGCCTTTAATCCTTATACCATTATATAATATAAAGTAACGCTTATATAATACAAAAGTGATTTTCTATTATGATTGATAAGAAATACATAGACAAGGTTCTTGACGAGGTTGATCTGGCAGAAGTGGTGTCTGACTATGGTGTCAAGCTTCAGCTCAGAGGCCATACCGCAAAAGGATGCTGCCCTTTCCATCAGGAGGACACACCCTCGTTCCACGTTGACACGGCCAAGAACCTATACCACTGTTTCGGATGTGGCAAGGGTGGCAACGTCATCAACTTTGTGATGGAACAGGACGGTCTCACTTTTCCCCTTGCTGTCAAGAAACTGCTGAAGGAGAAATTGCATATTGACTTGTCTGACACAGATCTCCAGTCCACACCTGAAGAGGAAGAGCGATACAAGAAACTGGAGTCCATGCGCATTATCAATGAAAGGCTTTGCGCATTCTTCTGCCAGGAAATAGGGAAGGAAACACCAGATGCCAAGTCGGCAAAGGCATATATGTTCAGCAGATGGAACGAAGAGTATTGCAAGGAGAAGCATATCGGCTATGCTCCTGACAATTGGACATCCGTTATCGACTATGCAAAGAAAGAAGGCCTTTGTTTGGAACTGATGCAGGAAATGGGCATTCTGAAACTGAGTGAGAAGACACACTCCGTCTACTGCGTCTATCGTAACCGCATCATGATTCCCATCCGTGACAGATATTCCCATATCGAGGGATTCACGGCAAGGGCGATAGACGACAAGTCGGATTGTAAGTATCTCAATTCTGCCGACAGCGATTTGTATTGCAAGTCCCGTTCCATCTTTGGAATCGACACTGCCATCAAGAAAGCACGGGGAGACAGAAAGCTTTACTTAGTAGAGGGGGCACCTGATGTGATGAAGCTACAGTCAGTTGGCATCTTCAATGCCATAGCCTCCCTTGGTGGCTCATGGACAGTCAATCAGTTCCAGAAACTGAAAGACTATCATTTACAGGATTGCACGCTCTGTTTTATGCCAGACTCAGATATTCCGAAAGACGGGGAAGAACTCGGTGCAGGCTTTTGTAACGTTATACGTAACGGAGCCCTTGCTATGCAGCAGGGTTTTACCGTCAGTGTCAAGAACAGCCAAAGAAGATTGATCCCGATGAGTATTTCAGCGACAAGACCGACCTCAACAAATTGGAAGAAAGGGAGTTCTTGCTATGGGCATTTGAGAAGAAGTTCGATAAAAACGGGACTACTGAGGAAAAGCAGAAGGTTATCGATGAAACGTGCAATCTGCTCCTGTGTATCAAGGATGAAGCCGTTTTGGAGCGATACATCACGGAACTGGCTAAGATGGACGGCAACAAGACCATCTGGCGACAGGCTTACAATTCCGCAAAGAAGCGCCAGCAGGAACGTATCTCTGAGAAGAATAAGGAAGGTGGCATAGATATGCTTCGCTCTTTCGGCTTTACTGTTCAGCACGGTTGCTATTATGGTTTCAACAAGAATGGTGACGAAGTACAGTGGTCGAACTTCACATTGAAACCGCTGTTCCATATTAAAGACGACATCCGGCCT